>JBDSZM010000070.1:0-13333 GCA_039925165.1 Burkholderiaceae bacterium | reverse complement strand
ACGGTCTTCCGCTTCGAGGCCCGCGACGACGCCGATGCCGGCCGCTTCACCCACCTCGGCCGTGGCGCGGAGACGCTGTTCGGCATCGAGCCGGAGCGCTTCGAAACCGACCCGCGCTGGCCGTGGCTGCTGCTCGACACCGAGCACGCCCGGCCGCCGACCGAGCCGGTCGAGTTCGCGGTGCGCGACCGCGAGCGGACCGCGTGGCTGCTCGCCCACTGCACGCCACAGGTCGGTCCGCAGGGCACGACCATCTACAACGGCTACTGGCTCGACATCACGGCCCGGCGCGAGACCGAGAGCCGACTCGCGGCGCTGTTCGAGTACGCGCCCAGCGGCTATGTCCTGTTCGACATCCAGCGCGGCATCACGCGCTGCAATCCGGCGGCGCTGGCGCTGTTCGGCGTCGCCGACCGCAGCGTGCTGCTCGGGCGCGTGCTGTGGTTCCCCGGCCTGTCGGCCGACACCCAGGCCAACGGCCAGCCGAGCCGGGAGCGCGCGCTCGAGCTGATGCGCGAGCACGAGCGTTCGCGCGAGCGGGTCCAATCGACCGAGTGGCGTTTCCAGCGTGCCGACGGCCACAGCTTCGACGCCGAGGTGAGCGTGGTCGCGCTCGAGTGGCTGGGCGCGCACGAGTACTGCGCGGTGATCGAGGACATCACCCTGCGCAAGCAGGCGCAGGCGGCGCTGCTGCGGGCGCGCGACGTGGCCGAGTCGGCCAGCCGCACCAAGTCGAGCTTTCTGGCCAACATGTCGCACGAGCTGCGCACCCCGATGAACGCCATCATCGGCATGACCCACCTCGCGCTCGAGGACGAGCTGGCGCCGCGCCAGCGCGACTACATCGGCAAGGCGCACCAGTCGGCGCGCGATCTGCTGCAGATCGTCAACGACATCCTCGATGTCTCGAAGATCGAGGCCGGCCAGCTCGAGCTCGAACAGATCGACTTCGAGCTCGATGCGGTGATCGACGCCATGACCGACGTGCTGGCCCTGCGGGCCGAGGAGAAAGGGCTCGAGCTGCTGGTCAGCGCCACCCCCGACCTGCCGCGCCGGCTGGTCGGCGACCCGACGCGGTTGCGCCAGATCCTGCTCAACCTGGGCGGCAACGCGATCAAGTTCACCGAGCGCGGCGAGGTCACGGTGGGCATGGCGGTCGCCTCGCACGACAGCGAGCACATCGAGCTGCACCTCTGGGTCCGTGACACCGGCATCGGCATCGCCAGCGACGCCCTCGCGCGGCTGTTCGAACCGTTCGTTCAGGCCGACGCATCGACCACCCGGCGCTACGGCGGCACCGGGCTCGGCCTGGCGATCAGCCGCCAACTGGTCGAGCACATGGGCGGGCGGACGTGGGTCGACAGCGCGCCCGGGCAGGGCTCGACCTTCCACTTCACCGCCCGTTTCGGTCGCAGCCCGACCCGGGCCCTGTCGCGCGCCTGGCTGGCGGGCGAACTGAAAGGCCGCCGGGCGCTGCTGGTCGACGACAACCCGGCGGTGCTCGACGTGATCGCCGGCATGCTCGAGTCGATCGGCATCGAGGTCGAGCGCGCGACCAGCGGCGAGGCCGCGCTCGACCTGGTGGCGCGCAACGGCATGCCGACCTGGGCCTTGCTCGACTGGAACATGCCCGGCATGGACGGGCTCGAATGCGCCCGCCGCCTGATCGAGCGCCGGACCGGCGACGGCCCGGCGATCGTGCTCGTCACCGCATTCGGCGGCGACGACCTGGCGCGGGCCCGCGGCGACCTGGCGATCGACGGCGTTTTGCACAAGCCGGTGACGCTGTCGAGCCTGTACGACTGCCTGCTGCACACCGGCGCCGCCACCCACACCACGCCCCCCGGCGTGCGCCCGATCGCGCGGCGCACGCTGCCGCTCGACGATCCGGCCCTGCAGCGCCTGACCGGGGCCAGGGTGCTGCTGGTCGAGGACCATCCGCTCAATCGCGAGCTGGCGGTCGAACTGCTGCGCCGCGCCGGCGTGACGGTCGAGGTGGCCGGCAACGGCCGCGAGGCGCTCGACCGGCTCGGCGCCGACAGTGCCGGCTTCGACGCCGTGCTGATGGACTGCCAGATGCCGGAGATGGACGGCTACGAGGCGACGAAGGCGCTGCGCGCCGATCCGCGCTGGCAGCACCTGCCGGTGATCGCCATGACCGCCAGCGCCTTTGCCGACGATCGCGAGCGGGCGTTGGCCAGCGGCATGAACGCCCACATCACCAAGCCGCTCGACGTCGAGGTGATGCTGCGCACGCTGGCACGCTGGATCGATGCCGGCGTCGATCGGCCCGACGCCCGCCCGTCCGGCGCTGCTGCGGCGGAGCCCGCCCTGGCGGTCGAGACCGACCCGTCGGTGCTCGACAGCGCCGACGGACTGGCGCGCTGCCTCGGCAAGACGGCCCTGTACGAACGGCTGCTGCGCGGCTTCAAGGATGCCGAGTCCGATGCCGTGCAGCGCATGACAGACGCCGTCGATGCGAGCCGCTGGGACGAGGCGGTCCGGATGGCGCACGACCTGAAGGGCCTCGCCGGCACGATCGGCGCGCGCGCGCTGCACGCGTCGGTGGCTCCGCTCGAGGCGCAGCTGAAGGCGCGCGACGTGGAGGCCGCTCGCGTGCAGCTGGTTCGGGTGACCAGTGACCTGACGGCCGCACTGCGCGACGTCGACGCGCTGCTCGATGCCCCGACCCCGGCCGCTGAACGGCGCCACTGACACAATGTTCGGCAACCGTTGCGACCCGCAGCGTCCACCCGACGAGGTTCCACCATGCCGAACCGGCCCCAGCCCCCCTCCCATCCCTACGCCGCGACCCGAAAAACCTTCAAGACCGCCTCCGGGCGCGTCGGTGAGTTCTATTCGCTGCCGGCGCTGGCACGCCGCTATCCGAACGTGGCGCGGTTGCCGGTGTCGCTGCGCATCGTGCTCGAGTCGGTGCTGCGCAACTGCGACGGCAAGAAGGTGCTGCCCGAGCATGTGACCGAGCTCGCCAACTGGCAGCCGCACGCCGACCGTGTCGACGAGATCCCGTTCGTGGTGGCGCGAGTGGTGCTGCAGGACTTTACCGGCGTGCCGCTGCTGGCCGACCTGGCGGCGATGCGCAACGTGGCGGCGACCATGGGCCAGAACCCGAAGACGATCGAGCCGCTGGTGCCGGTCGATCTGGTGGTCGACCACTCGGTGATGATCGATTATTTCGGCACTCGGCAGGCGCTCGACCTCAACATGAAGCTCGAGTTCAAGCGCAATCTCGAGCGCTACCAGTTCATGAAGTGGGGCATGCAGGCGTTCGACACCTTCGGCGTCGTGCCGCCGGGCTTCGGCATCGTTCATCAGGTCAACCTCGAGTACCTGGCGCGCGGTGTCTACCGCACGCCGCAGCGCGTCTACTACCCCGACAGTCTGGTCGGCACCGACAGCCACACGACGATGATCAACGGCATCGGGGTGGTCGCCTGGGGCGTCGGCGGCATCGAGGCCGAGGCCGCAATGCTCGGCCAGCCGGTGTACTTCCTGACCCCGGACGTGGTGGGCTTCGAGTTCACCGGACAGCTGCGCGCCGGCGTGACGGCGACCGACCTGGTGCTGACCGTCACCGAGCGGCTGCGCCGCGAGAAGGTGGTCGGCAAGTTCGTCGAATTCTTCGGCGAGGGCACGGCCAGCCTGTCGGTCCCCGACCGCGCGACGATCGGCAACATGGCGCCCGAGTACGGTGCGACCATGGGCTTCTTCCCGGTCGACGCCAAGACCATTGCGTACTTCCAGGGCACCGGCCGTACCAAGGCCGAGATCGAGGCCTTCGAGGCCTATTTCCGAGCCCAGCAGATGTTCGGCATTCCGGCGCGCGGCGACATCGACTACTCGTCGATCGTGACGCTCGACCTGGGCAGCGTGACGCCCAGCCTGGCCGGCCCCAAGCGCCCGCAGGACCGGATCGAACTCGGCAAGGTCAAGGACCAGTTCGCGTCGCTGTTCAGCAAGCCGCCAACCGAGAACGGCTTCAACCAGCCGGCCGCCAAGCTGCAGACGCGCTACCTGGTGCGGGCCGACGCGGTGCGCGGCGCCGACGCCCCGACGCTGCCGGCGTCGCCCGGGCATCCGACCGAGAAGCCCGGCGAGCCGCGCCCGAAGGAAGAGATGGTGGCGAATCGGCCGACGCTCGAAGCGGCGCAGTCAGTCGCGACCGTCACCGCACCGGCGTTGCCCGACATGACGCTGGGCAACGGCGACATCCTGATCGCTGCCATCACCTCGTGCACCAACACCTCGAACCCGAGCGTGCTGCTGGCGGCCGGGTTGCTCGCCAAGAAGGCGGTGCTGGCCGGCCTGACCGTCGCGCCGCACATCAAGACCTCGCTCGCACCGGGCTCGCGCGTCGTCACCGGATACCTGGAGAAGGCCGGCTTGCTGCCTTATCTCGAAAAGCTCGGGTTCAACGTGGCCGCCTACGGCTGCACGACCTGCATCGGCAATGCCGGCGACCTGACGCCCGAGTTGAACGACGCGATCAACCGCAACGACCTGGTGTGCGCCGCGGTGCTGTCGGGCAACCGCAACTTCGAAGCGCGCATCCATCCCAACCTGAAGGCCAACTTCCTGGCCAGTCCGCCGCTGGTCGTCGCGTATGCGATCGCCGGCACGGTCAGCCGCGACCTGATGACCGAGCCGGTGGGCCAGGGCAAGGGCTGCCGCGACGTCTACCTGGGCGAGATCTGGCCGACCGGCGAGGAGATCGACGCGCTGATGACCTTCGCGATGGACCCGAAGGCGTTCCGCAGCAACTACGGCCGGGTGAAGAGCGAGCCCGGCGAGCTGTGGACGCGCATCGAGGGGGTGTCCGGGCAGGTCTACAACTGGCCCGAGTCCACCTACATCGCGCGGCCGCCGTTTTTCAACCACTTCACGATGGCACCCGCCCCGCGGGCCCCGGGCGTTCGCAACGCGCGTGCCATGGCGCTCTTCGGCGACTCGATCACGACCGACCACATCTCGCCGGCAGGCTCGATCCAGGAGGACTCACCGGCCGGTACGTGGCTCAAATCGCACGGCGTGCAGCCGACCGACTTCAACTCCTACGGCTCGCGCCGCGGCAACCATGACGTGATGGTGCGCGGCACCTTCGCCAACGTGCGGGTCAAGAACCTGATGCTGCCACCCACCGCCGACGGCTCGCGCGAGGAAGGCGGCCTCACCCTCTTCCAGCCCTCGGGCGTCAAGATGGCGATCTACGACGCCGCCATGAAGTACTGCGCCGCGGACACTCCCACGCTGGTCTTCGGGGGCGAGGAATACGGCACCGGATCGAGTCGGGACTGGGCCGCCAAGGGGACGCAGCTGCTCGGCATCAAGGCCGTGATCGCTCGCAGCTTCGAGCGCATCCACCGCAGCAACCTGGTCGGCATGGGCGTGCTGCCGCTGCAGTTCACGGCCGACGACTCGTGGCAGTCGCTGGGCATCCGTGGCGACGAGCTGTTCGACATCGAACTCGCACCGCAGATCGCACCGCAGCAGCCAGCCACGCTCGTCATCCGGCCGGTCGAAGGCGAACCGCGCCGGGTGCCGCTCACGCTGCGCATCGATACCAAGATCGAGGTCGACTACTACGAGCACGGCGGCATCCTGCCGTTCGTGCTGCGCCAGTTGCTGGCGGCCTGATCAGGCGGCGTCAGGATCGCGCGTCGTTCGGCGCGTCGCAGGCAGGGTCGATGCCGCGCGTCGTCTCGGCCACCCGGCCGTCGGCGTTGCGGATCGAGACCTGGAACCACAGGCAGTCGTTGGTCTGGTAGCGGTAGTTCCAGACCTGGATGCCCTGGCGCGGGATCGCGAAGGTCGACATCGGCGGTCCCATGCGCACCCGCAGTTCCTCGCTCGAGATGCCCGCCGGCAAGGCATAGAAGTTGGCTTCGGTGAGCACCTGGTTGGCGGCCACGAGGCGGCCGGCGGCGTCGAAGTCGATCATCCAGGTCGAGCGCGCGTAGTTGCCGCCCCAGTACTCGAGCCGGGTCGCGCCGTCGGCGATGCGGTGCTGCGCGGTCGGTGGACCGAGGGTGCGGATCGCCTCGGCGATCGGTGTGCCCGGCGCGAGCGCCGGCGGTCCGAACGCCAACCCGGTGCAGGCGGCGAGCGAGCCCGTGACCAGCCCGAGTGCCAGGGCCCGCAGGCCGGATCGCCGAATCCATCCGGTCGTCATGACGCGCTCCTTGCCGGGCCGAAGGCGAACCGGTCGCGGCATTTTCGCAAGCCACCGGCGGCCCTGCAAGCGTGCGGGTCGTCGCGACGCGAACCCTAGAATCCCCCGCCATGCCGGGCGTCCATTTCCATCTCGAAGACCGTGTGGCCATCGTGACCGGCGCCGCCCAGGGCATCGGCGCCGCCTGTGCGCAACGCCTGTCGCAGGACGGCGCGGCAGTCGCCTTGTGGGATGTCGACGACGTGCCGGGTCAGGCCCTGGCCAGTGCGCTGACGGCGCAGGGCCGGAGTGCCGCGTACTTCCACTGCGACGTCGCGCGCGCAGCCGACGTGGCGGCCGCTCTGAGCGCCACGCAGCAGGCGCTGGGCCGGGTCGATGCGCTGGTCAACAACGCGGGCATCTTCAAGGCCGCGGATTTTCTCGACATCACCGAGGCCGACTGGGACGCAGTGATCGGCGTCAATCTGAAGGGCGCCTTTCTCGTCGCGCAGGCGGTGTCCCGCGCCATGGCGGTCAGCGGCGGCGGCGGAGCGATCGTCCACATGAGCTCGGTCAACGGCGTGCTCGCGATACCGAACATCGCCAGCTACAACGTCAGCAAGGGCGGCATCAACCAGCTCACCCGGGTGATGGCGCTGGCGCTGGCAGACCACGGCATCCGGGTCAACGCGGTGGCGCCGGGGACGATCGCGACCGACCTGGCGGCGCGCGCCGTGTTGGGCAGCGAGTCTGCAAAGGCGCGCATCCTCGGCCGCACCCCGCTGCGCCGGCTCGGCCGGCCGGAAGAGATTGCCGACGTGGTGGCGTTCCTGCTCAGCGACGCGGCCAGCTACATGACGGGCGAGATCGTCTATGTCGACGGCGGGCGGATGGCGCTGAACTACACCGTGGCACCCTAGCGCCGCCGCCTCGCATGCTCGAAGTCATCGCAGTCTCGACCGGCGTCGTCTGGCTGGGCGAGATGGGCGACAAGACCCAGCTGCTGGCGCTGCTGCTGGCCGCACGCTTTCGGCGACCCTGGCCGATCATCGCCGGCATCTTCGTTGCCACCGTGGTCAATCACGCGGGCGCGGCGGCGATCGGCGAGTGGCTGACCCGCATCGTCGATCCGACCTGGCTGCGCTGGGGTCTCGGTCTGTCGTTCATCGGCGTGGCGGCCTGGATGATGGTCCCCGACAAGGTCGACGAGGACATGCGCACCCCGGCCGGCCGCTGGGGTGTGTTCGGCGTCACCGTGGTGGCTTTCTTCCTGGCCGAGATGGGCGACAAGACGCAGATCGCGACCGTGATGCTGGCGGCCAAATACCATGCTTTGGTGGCGGTAACGATCGGCACCACGCTCGGCATGATGGGCGCCAACGTACCGGCGGTGCTGCTCGGCGACAAGGTGGTGAAATGGGTGCCGCTGGCCTGGGTGCACGGCGTCGCGGCGCTGGTCTTCGCGGTGCTGGGCGTGCTGGTGCTGCTGGGCGTGGGCGGATGAAAGGCTCGACCCTGACGCAGGGTACGTCGTCGCTGCCGGCGCTGACCGGGTGCCAGGTGCGGCGAGGCCGCGCGGACTAGGCGGCCGGCGCCAGCCGGCGCGCTGGCAGCCGGGCCCCGCGGATCGGCAGGTGGACCAGGGCCGCGCCGACCGCCAGCACGATGTCGCCGTACCCCATCCAGTCGTCGTTGCCGCTCGCCTCGAAGGCCTTGCCACCCAGCCACGCGCCGAAAAAGCCGCCGAGCTGGTGCGACACCATCACGAGGCCGAAGCGGGTGCCCATATGGGCCGCGTCGAACAGCTTGGAAAAGGCCCTGACCAACCGGGTGCCGCTGGTGCGCGCGGTCGGGTCGGCGATCCACGTCGGCGGCCGCACCGCCATCGCCCGAAGGGCGCCTGGTCGGCGCCGATGGCACACTCTTCGCCCACGCGACCACCACCTGTCTGGTGTTCGACGCCCCCACCCCTGGCGGAGCCCCACGATGAGACTGCTACACACCATGCTGCGCGTCGGCGACCTGCAGCGTTCGATCGACTTCTATACCCGAATCATGGGCATGACGCTGATTCGCCAGAGCGAGAACCCGAGCCAGAACTACTCGCTCGCCTTCCTGGGTTACGGCCGCAATCCCGAGCACGCCGAGCTCGAGCTGACCTACAACCACGGCGTCTCGGCGTACGACATGGGCAGCGCCTACGGCCACATCGCGATCGGCGTGCCCGACGCCGCCGCGGCCTGCGAGCGCATCCGCCATGGCGGCGGCAACGTGACCCGCGAGGCCGGTCCGGTCAAGGGCGGCACCACGGTGATCGCCTTCGTCACCGACCCGGACGGCTACAAGGTCGAGTTGATCGAGCGCGCGGAAAGCTGAAGCCCGCCCTGCCCGCGGCCGCTCGGCTGCTCAGGCGCGCAACGCGCTCGCCTCGCGCGCCAGCCGCGTGATGCGAGCCCAGTCGCCGGCGGCGACGGCATCGGCCGGCGTCAGCCACGAGCCACCGCACACCGCGACGTTGGGCAGCGCCAGGTACTGCGGCGCGGTCTCGGCGCTGATGCCGCCGGTCGGGCAGAACACCACCTCGCCGAACGGGCCGTGCAGCGCCTTCAGCATCGCGATGCCGCCGGCCTGCGCGGCCGGAAAGAACTTCAGGAAGCGGTGCCCGTCGGCGGTCGCCTGCATCACCTCGCTCGCAGTGGCCACCCCGGGCAGCAACGCCAGGTCGATCGCACGGCAGGCCTCGCCGATGCGCGGGTCGTAGCCCGGCGTCACGCCGAATACGCAGCCGGCGTCTTTCGCAGCTCGCGCGTCGTCCGGGCTGCGCAGGGTCCCGGCGCCGACGATCGCCTGCGGCACCGCACGCGCGATCGCCTCGATGCATCGCAGAGCGACCGGCGTGCGCAACGTGATCTCGAGGACCCGCACGCCGCCCTCGATCAGCGCGCGCGCCAGCGGCACGGCGTCTTCCAGGCGTTGCAGGACGACGACCGGGATGACCGGCCCGTGAGCGGTCAGATCGAGCGCATCCATCGCGATCCTTTCGGTGTTCATAGCCAGGTGCAGGCGCCTTCCTCGGCGCTGAGCACGTTGCGCCGCAGGCCGGCGAAGAGATCGCGCCCGAGACCGCGACCACTGTTCGCATCGAGCGCGGCGCCGCGCGGCAAGGCCTCGCGCGCAGCCCATACGACCGGATCGACGAGCGCCGACAGGGTCCCGGCGACCGCATCGAGCCGCACCACGTCACCGTCGCGCAGCTTGCCGAGCGGCCCGCCGGCCAGTGCCTCGGGGCTGACGTGGATGGCGGCGGGCACCCGGCCGGAGGCGCCGCTCATGCGCCCGTCGGTCACCAGCGCGACCCGGTAGCCCTTGTTCTGCAGCACCGCGAGCGGCGGCGTGAGCTTGTGCAGTTCGGGCATGCCGTTGGCCTTGGGGCCCTGGTAGCGCACCACGGCCACCAGGTCACGTTCGAGTTCGCCTTCCTTGAAGGCGGCGAGCAGCGCCTCCTGGCTCTCGAAGATGCGTGCCGGCGCTTCGATGAGATGCCGGTCCGCGGGCACCGCCGAGACCTTGATGACGGCGCGGCCCAGGTTGCCGGTCAGCAGCTTGAGGCCGCCCTCGGGACTGAACGGCGCTGCCGCCGACCGGACAACCGCGTCGTCGCCGCTCGCATCGGGCAGGGCCTGCCACGTCAATGCGCCAGCCGGATCGAGCGTCGGCACCTGGGTATAGGCCACGATGCCATCGGGTGCGACGGTCCCGACATCGGGATGCAGCCGCCCGCTCGCGAGCAGTTCACGCAGCACGCGGCCGGGGCCGCCGGCGGCCTGGAACTGGTTCACGTCGGCGACGCCGTTCGGGTACACGCGCGCCAGCAGCGGCGTCGAATGCGACAGGTCCGAGAAGTCGGTCCAGTCGATCAGGATGCCGGCCGCGCGCGCCACCGCGACCCAGTGGATCAGGTGATTGGTCGAGCCACCGGTGGCGAGCAGCGCCACCATGGCGTTGACGATCACCCGCTCGTCGACCAGCCGACCGATCGGCAGGAAGCGGCTGCCGCCGGGCGCGATGTCGAGCACGCTCGTCACCGCCGCGCGGGTCAACGCCTCGCGCAGCGCTGCGTGCGGGTGCACGAAGGCCGCGCCCGGGACATGCAGGCCCATCGCCTCGAGCAGCATTTGGTTGCTGTTGGCGGTGCCGTAGAAGGTGCAGGTGCCGGGCCCGTGGTAGGCCGCCAGCTCGGCCTCGAGCAGTTCGGGGCGCCCGACCAGGCCCTGCGCATGGCGCTCGCGGACCTTCGACTTCTCGGTGTTCGACAGGCCGCTGCCCATCGGCCCGGCCGGCACGAAGACGCACGGCAGGTGGCCGAAGTGCAGCGCCCCGATCAGCAGGCCGGGCACGATCTTGTCGCACACGCCGAACAGCAGCGCAGCGTCGAACACGTCGTGGCTGAGCGCGATCGCGGTCGACATCGCGATCGTGTCGCGCGAGAAGAGGCTCAACTCCATCCCGGGCAGGCCCTGCGTCACGCCGTCGCACATGGCCGGCACACCGCCTGCGACTTGCGCCGTCGCGCCGCGCTGACGGGCCTCGTCGCGCACGATGGCGGGAAAGCCTTCGTACGGCTGGTGCGCCGACAGCATGTCGTTGTAGGCCGTGACGATGCCGATGTTGGGCGCCCGCTCGGCCACCACGCGCAGCTTGTCGTTCGATGGCAGCGCGGCGAACGCGTGAGCGACGTTGGCGCAGCCCATGCGCTCGGCGCCGCGGGCCCGGCCGACGAGCGCATCGACCTGCGCCAGGTAGGCACTGCGCGACCCCCGGCTGCGCTCGCGAATGCGCTGCGTGACGGCGAGCAGGACCGGGTTCAAGGGCGCGCGCGCAGGCGATGCCGCCAGCATGATGACTTTCCTCTTGTAATCCTCGGACGGCGCCGAGACGTTCTCGACACTGTCGATTTCATTCTAGAGTTGCGCCCCATGGCCTTGCCTTCCTTGCAGTCACCCCGACGCGATCCGGCCCAGTGGCTGGCGCACACGCTCGATGCCTGGGGCGGCCGCGGCGACCTGTGGGTGTTCGGCTATGCGTCGCTGATCTGGCGACCGGAGTTCGAGTCGGCCGAGCATCGCCCGGCGGTCGTCCACGGCTGGCATCGCGCGCTCGAGATGCGCTCGCGCGTCAACCGCGGCACGCCCGAGTGTCCGGGACTGGTGTTCGCGCTGGTGGCCGGCGGCTCGTGCCGCGGCATGGTCTACCGGATCGAGCGCGACCGGGTGGCGGCCGAGCTGGAACGGTTGTGGCTGCGCGAGATGCCGACCGGCGTCTACGATCCGAAATGGGTCGGTTGCCGGACCACGGATGGACAGGTCGAGGCGCTGGCGTTCACACTCAGTCGCGCCAGCCCCAACCACACCGGACCGCTGGCCGACCCGCAGATGGTCGAGATCCTGTCGGTGGCTTGCGGGCGCTACGGCACGACCCTGGACTACCTGATCGAGACCGCCAATTCACTGCGCGATTGCGGCATCCGCGACCGCGAGATCGAACGCCTGGTGGCGCTGGCCCGCCGGCACGACCTCACCGCCTGAGCGCGGCGACGACACCGCGGCGGGGGCAGCCAGCAAGCAGGTTCAGAACGGGCGCGAGGTCGGGTTCGGCGCGTAGGCGGCGAGCAGGTTGTCGGCATCGGTCGCGTCGGCGACGTCGGTGCCGGGCTCGACCGGGGTCGTCACCTTGTCGAGCGGGCGGCAGATCCGGCTTGCCAGCTGGCCGAGCCGCTCCGACTTCTCGAGTGCCTCGAGCACGGCCTGCGGATTCATCAGGAGCGAGAACGGGTTCGAGACGAGTTGTGAGCGCTGCATGTCGGCCTCCGAAGGCGGGTGGGGTGCAGTCAATGTAGGACCTGACCCCGGGCGCTCCAAGTCGGGACGCCGCCAAACCGGGCGTCAGGGCGCGCCTGACAAGACCTGTCAGCGCGGGCGGCTCGAACGCTCGCGCAGCACCGCCGCGAAACGGTTGCGGCCGGCTTCGGCGGCGAACTCGACCGGCCCCAGATCGAGCTGGTTGCGCCGGTTCGGGTCGGCGCCACGCGCGAGCAGCAGTTCGACGCCTTCCCAGCTGCCGTAGCGGGCCGCCATCATCAGCGGCGTGGTGCCGTTGGGCGACAGCGCGTCGACCTCGGCGCCGCGATCGAGCAGCAGGCCGACGAGCTCGGGCGCGGGGCCGCTGGCGGCGTAGTGCAGCGGGGTCCAGCCCGGCAGGTTGACGCGGGCGCCGCGCTCGATGAGACGGCGACTGACCGCGACGTCGCCCTTGATCGCGGCCAGCATGAGCGGCGACTCGCCCGCCGCGTTCAGCCCGTTGATGTCGAACGCAGGGTGCGCGATCAGCAGCAGCGCGACCCGCGTCGCATCGGCACGCAGGGCCAGCGCATAGCCGCTGCGGCCGTTCGCATCGGGCGTGTTGGGGTCGAAACCCTGCTCCAACAGGCTCCGCAGGCTGCCCGGGTTGTCGCGCTGGATGGCTGCAAAATAATCGTCATACGAACCGGCCACAGCGGCGCTGGATGCAGTAATGACAATGACATAGATCAATATCCTAAAGTGTAGCTTTAACATTTCAGGCGCCCGTGCGACGGGTCGAAGGGAACAGGCGTTCGAAATTTTGGGTGGTCGCCACCGCCACGTCCTCGACCGCCAGCCCCTTCAGTTCGGCCAGTTGGCGCGCCACCAACGGCACGTAGGACGGGTTGTTGACCTTGCCGCGAAACGGCACCGGCGCGAGGTAGGGGCTGTCGGTCTCGATCAGGCAACGGTCGAGCGGCACCCAGCGCGCGATCTCGCGCAGTTCGCGCGCCGTCTTGAAAGTCAGGATGCCCGAGAACGAGATGTGAAAGCCCAGGTCGAGCGCGGCTCGCGCCACCGCTTCGGTCTCGGTGAAGCAGTGGAAGACCCCGCCGGCGGCGGACGCGCCCTCCTCGCGCAGGATCGCCAGCGTATCGTCGGACGCGCTGCGGGTGTGCACCACCAGCGGCAGTCCGGTCGCGCGGGCGGCACGGATGTGGACCCGGAAGCGCTCGCGCTGCCAGGCCATGTCGGCGACGCTGCGGCCCTCGAGCCGGTAGTAGTCGAGGCCGGTCTCGCCGATTGCGACCACCCGCGGCCGCGC
>JBDSZM010000069.1:0-6228 GCA_039925165.1 Burkholderiaceae bacterium | reverse complement strand
CTGCCGGCCGAGCTGAACGACACCAAGGCGACGCTGCGCAGCCGTCTGGCCGCCTGAGGCCGCGACATGGCCACGCCCCAGCAGCAGCCACCGGCCCCGCGCAATGTCGCGCACGACCTGACCGACGTCGAGTTCGCCGAACTCGACACTCTGCTCGAACGCACCCCCGAGCCGCTCGAGCCGGTCGATGCGGTGATGCTCGACGGCTACCTGTGCGGGGTGCTGGTGCAGCCGGTGTTGCTGCAACCCGAGGCCTGGCTGCCCCACGTGTTCGACTTCGACGGCCGGCCGCTGCCTGACGACGTCGACCCGCTGTGGCGTGACCGGGTGGTGGCGCTGACACTGCGCCGCCATGCCGCACTCAACCGCGCGCTGGCCGACGATGGCTGGTTCGACCCCCTGGTGCTCGAGTTCGACGCGCCTGACGCCGAAGACACGCCTGTCGCGGTCGAGGCGGGCGAGGTTGTCGACAGTCAGGACACCGCCGACGCGGTTGACGCAAGTGCGACCGTCGACACTGCCGACACCGCCGATACCGCCGATCGGGCGGACAGCGGCGCCGGTCCGGCGTCCGGGCTGAGCCCCATCTCCGAGTCGCTGATGCCGTGGGTGGCGGGCTTCCAGCACGCGGCGCTGAGTTTCCCGGACCTGTCCGAGATGCCCGACGACGCGGTCATGACGGCGCTGGCACGGCTGTACCGTCACCTGCCCGCCGAGACGCCCGAGGAACGGGAGGTCGTCGCGACGCTCGACCGCGAGAGTCCGCTGGCGACCCTGGACGAGGCGATGGAGGAGCTGGTGGCGACCGTCGCCGACCTGTACGACCTGACCCGCGAGCAGCGCTACAAGGTCGATACCGTCAAGCGCGACGCGCCCAAGGTCGGCCGCAACGATCCTTGCCCCTGCGGCAGCGGCAAGAAGTTCAAGCAGTGCCACGGCGCCTAGGCGCTGCTGGCGCACCGGGCCGCTGAGCGATGCGGCTGCAACTGCTGTCCGACCTGCACCTCGAGACCGAGCGCTATGCGCCGCAGCCGGCGCTCGACGCCGAGCTGCTGGTGCTGGGCGGCGATATCGACAGCACCTGGGACGGCCTGGCGCTGTTTCGCGACTGGCCGGTGCCGGTGCTGATGGTTGCCGGCAACCACGAGTACGACCGCCGCGAGGTGACGACCGCAACCACCGAGCTGCGGGCGCGCTGCGACGCGCTGTCGATCCGCCTGCTCGAGTGCGAGAGCGTCGTGTTGAACGATCGCCAGGGACGCCGCATCCGCTTCGTCGCGACCCCGCGCTGGTGCGATTTCGACCTGTACGGCGCGTCCGGCCGGGCGCGCGCGATGCGGGCGGCCAAGTACTACATGGCGATCATGCGATCGACCTTCGACGGCGCGGCCTTCGACCCGGCGGCGGTGCGCGAGGTGGCCCTGGCGTGCCGCACGTGGCTGGCTGCCGAACTGGCCGTGCCGCGCGGCGACTGGGACGCGACGGTGGCGCTGACGCACTTCGCGCCCAGCTTGCGCAGCAGCGATCCGCGCTACGGCGCGCAGCCCGGCACGGCCAGTTTCTGCAACGCCGACGACGACCTGCTGCCGGGCGCCGAGTTGTGGATCCACGGTCATCTGCATTGCCGCCACGACTACCGGGTCGACCATGCGAACGGCAGCACCCGGGTGGTCTGCCACGCGCGCGGCCATGCCCGCAAAGGCGAGGCCGACGGTTACGACCCGCTGCGCGTGGTGGACGTCTGAAGTCGTTTTGAACGAACCCAGCACGCCCGCACGTGGGATGCCCGCACCGATTTGTCGGCGATCGCCCGCATCAAAGCCCGGTGCGCCGGGTGAGCCGGTGTTCCCAGGGCGGCGCGGCGCTCGCGGCCGGATCGACCGACGCCGACGCCGACGCCGACGATGCGATGGCGCTGGCCACGCTGGCGTCCAGACCGAAGGCGGTGCCCAGATCGGCGTAGTCGGTCAGCACGGCGTCCGCCGCGTGGACCGCCGGATCGGCAGACTGGAGGGCAGGGTCGGGCATGTTCATGGCGGGCTCCGCACGCATCGAACCGATGCCGCCGCAGTGTGCTGCGTGCGCCGGCAGTCGATGCGGCGAAAAGCCGGCGCGAGGGGGTCCAGTTCACGCGTCGGCGGGTTTCGTTCAACGCTGCGTCACTCGGCGTGCACGCCGGGGCGGTCGGCGTCGACGGCGTAGCGGGCCTGGGTCGTGAGGGCGGCGCCATCGGCCGCCGGCGAGGGCGTGGTGCGGAAATCGCAACGCGCCTGGCGGCGGTCGATCTCCAGCAGTGCATAGCCGCGTTCGTCGCCGCGGGCATGAACGATGTCCGGATGCGCCGCGAGCATGCGCTCCAGCCGCGGCGCCGCCGCGCTGCGGCTGGTGATCGAGGTGCAGACGAATTCACCAGCCACGATGGGCGAACGTGGATCGTCCGCGACCGCGCGCAATTGCGCCGCGACGTTGCGGTGCACGTCGCCGCCCAGGCACAGCACGTTGCCCGGCCCGGCTTTGGCGATGGCCGCCAGCAGGCGATCGCGGGCCGCGGGATAGCCGTCCCAGCCGTCGAGGTTGATTCGCGGCGGCGCGCGCAGCGGATCGACCGTGGGGCTCACCTGCGAGCCCTGACCGAGCAGGCGCCAGCGTCGCGTGCTGGCGGCCAGCCCGGCCGAGAGCCAGCCTTCCTGGACCCGCCCGAAGCGGCTGCGGCCGGCGGCGCCGATCGGCTCGCAGCCGGTCAACGGGCCCGGCTCCGGGGCGCTGCCGGGAGCGCACGCGAGCGGGTCGCGGAACTGGCGGTTGTCGAGCGTCCAGAGTTCGGCCAGGTCGCCCCAGACATAACGGTCGTGGATGCGCATCGCGGCCGCCTGCGGTGCCATCGACGGCGCCACCGGCAGGTGCTCGAAATACGCCTGGTAGGCGGCGGCGCGTCGCTGCAGGAAGGCGGCCGGCGTCAGGCCGCTCGGCGACTGGTCGCCTCCGTAGTCGTTCTCGACCTCGTGGTCGTCCCACGTCAGGACCCAGGGATGCGCCGCATGCGCGGCCTGCAGGTCGGGGTCGAGCTTGTAGGTGGCGTGGCGCGCCCGATACGCGTCGAGCCCGAGCGGCGGTGGGCCTTCGTGGCGGCGCAGCTGCAGGCGCGGGTTGCTCGACTCGTAGATGTAGTCACCGACGAACAGCACGAAGTCGAGGTCGCGGCGCGCGATCTCGCGGTGGGCGGTGTAGTGGCCCTGTTCGTAGTGCTGGCACGAGGCGAGCGCGATCCGCAACCGCTCGACCCGCGCGTCGGCCGCTGGCGCGGTGCGGGTCCGACCGGTCGGACTGACCGCGTCGCCGACACGGAAGCGGTAGAAATACGCCGTCGCGCTGTCGAGGGCGTCGACCTCGACATGCACGCTGTGCGCATGTTCGGGTCGCGCCGTCACCGCCCCGGTGCGCAGGCCGCGCGCAAAGCGGTCGTCACGGGCCAATTCCCACGTCACCTCGATCGGCAGCGCCGGCAGTCCTCCGCCGGGCGCGTGGGGCTGCGGCGCGAGGCGGGTCCACAGGACGACGGAGTTCGGCCGGGGCATGCCACTCGCCACCCCTAGCGTGTACGGATCCCGTTCCCAGGTGACGCCGACGCCCGATGGGGCGGGCGCCGTTCGAGCGCGGGCGGCGCCGAACAACTGGGTCAGCGCGATCGCGGCCGCGCGCCGCCCGAGGTGGTCGATGAATTCACGTCGCAGGGGGTTGCAGGTGCGCATGTCGCGTCCGATTCTGGCGCCTGGCGTGACGTGTGCTTGCAAGTCCGTGGGGTGCGCGACGCACTCCCCATTCAGAAGGATGGAAAAGCGCGCCCGCAGCTTCTATGGTTCTATCGACCGGGCAGGAAAACCCGCACTGCGGGTTCGAGGGAGCACAGCATGACGAGCCGTTCAACGAAGGCGATGACCTGGGTCACCGTGGCTGCTGCGGTGGCGAGCGCGTTGCTGGTGGCCGCCAGCGGCGCTGGTTGGCACGAGCGTCTGGGCCATGAAAGCCGCAGCGTCATGCGCCAGATCGGTCTGGCAGTGCGCACCGCGCAGGGCCGCGACCTTCCAGTGCTTGCTCCGGCGCGCGCTCCGGCCAGCCTCCCGGGCTCGCCCTGACAGACCGCCGGGTGGCGACCCGGCGCTCCCTATGCCGCCCCTTTGGCTTGCGGGCGGCCCATGTATTGCGATCGACTTTCGGCGCCTCCAACTCGGCGATCGCGGCCCCGGATGCGGGCGGAATGCGCCTGGTCGAACACGAGCCGGGTCAGCTCAACATGCCCACGTCGGTGTTCTACCGGGTTGACAGCGCGGCGCCGCACGAGCCACCGGCCTGCGACTTCGGACGGGCCGCGCTGGCGGCCTACGTGGAAGGCGTCGATGGCCGATTGGTGCGCTCGATGAAGAGCCTGCTCGGCAGCACGCTGATCGAGCAGTCGGCCGAAGTCGGCGGCGCTCGCCGGGTGCGCTATCTCGACGGGGTCGGCAACGATCTGGCGGGGCTGCGTCGCGCGGCGACGGCGCACACCGGGCACGGCATCGACCGCGTCGTGCTGGGTCGGCCGGTCTCCTTCGTCGATGACGATCCGGTCCGCGATGCCGCTGCCCAGGCGGCGCTCGAGTCGGCGGCTCGCCAAGTGGGTATTCGCGAGGTCCGGTTCCGATGCGAGCCGATCGCGGCCGCTGACGATTACGAGCGATGCCTCGGCACCGAGCAACGCGCGCTGGTGGCGGACGTCGGTGGCGGCACCTCGGACTCTGCGGACGGTCGAACAGTCAGGGCGGTCGCCCGACAGCATCGGGGCGCTGTAATTCACCGGTGGATCGACCGGTTTCGCGGTCCTGAGCGAGCGGATCCTGCGGGCTCTGCCACGGGCCGCGTGCGTGATCGGCGATCCTTTTGCCAGCGTCGTTCGCGGGTTGGGCCTGAGCGCCGCGCAGGACTTCGGCAGCGCGATCGCGCTGCCGGCCTAGAAGCCGCCGACGCCGGCGTGCAGGCGGGCCCGTTCGGTGGGGTGCGGGCTCGCGCCGTGGTGACCCGACTGCCCGATGTTCTCGCCGCCATGCATCGGCCACCGGACATGCGGGGTGGTATCGACGAAATCGGCCTGCGTCTGCTGCCGGCGCTCGCCGCCGGGGGCGCTGCCGCTCCGCGCGATCGTGCCGGGCGCATGGCGCCGCGCCTGGGCGAAGTGGCCGTCGCCCAGGTCGCCGAGCACCGAAGCCATCCAGGCCGAGCCACGTCCGGTGGAGTACAGACGCTCCTCGCCGGTCGAGCGGCACTGCATGTGCAGCAACCCGCCCAGCAGGCCCAGTTCGCGGGCGAGTTCGGATCGCGTCTCCTCGACCACGATGAAATCGGCAACCGAATAACCCAGCTCGTCGAGCAACGACAACACCGACGTCGCCACGTGAGGCGCGCTCGTTTCGAAGGGGTACAGATCGGTGGGGGTGAGGTCCGGGTCGGCGCGCAAAATCATCTCCTGCAGATGCCGACGATTTGAACGAGCGCACGTCGCCCGCCCTGTAGGACGGCGCCTCAAGAACGGGTCGGGTGCGTGCGCAGACGTTTCAAAAGCGCGGGATATCGGCGAACGGCAGCAGGCCGCGGCGCACGTGCATCTTTCCGTACTCGGCGCAGCGCGCGAGGGTGGGTATCACCTTGCCCGGGTTGAGAAGTTCCTTAGGATCGAACGCGCGCTTGAGCGCCAGCATCTGCTCGCGTTCGGCCGGTGCGAACTGTACGCACATGGACGCGAGCTTCTCGACCCCCACCCCGTGCTCGCCGGTGACGGTGCCGCCCAGGCGCACGCTGGTCTCGAGGATGTCGGCGCCGAACAGCTCGCAGCGGTGCAACTGGTCCGGGTCGCTCGCATCGAACAGGATCAGCGGATGCAGGTTGCCGTCGCCGGCGTGGAACACGTTGGCGCAGCGCAGACCGTACTTGCGCTCCATCTCGGCGATCGCCAGCAGGATGTCGGCCAGCCGGTTGCGCGGGATGGTGGAGTCCATGCACATGTAGTCCGGGCTGATGCGCCCGCTGGCCGGGAACGCGTTCTTGCGTCCGCTCCAGAAGGTCAGCCGTTCGGTCTCGCTGCGGCTCACCTGGGTGCGGGTCGCGCCCGACGCGCCCAGCACCTCGAGCATGCGGCCGATCTCCTCCTCGACCTCCTCGACCGTGCCGTCGCTCTCGCACAGCAGGATCGCCGCGGCG
>JBDSZM010000068.1:0-7350 GCA_039925165.1 Burkholderiaceae bacterium | reverse complement strand
GCCCCACAGCGCCCCGGCCACGACGGTGCCGATGTTCATCGCCTGGCGCCAGCGCAGCCACTCGTCGCTCGTCTGCGGTTGGGCGCGCCGGAAGCGCTGCGCCACCACCAGCCGCACGGCCAGCATCAGCGCGAAGGCGGCGCCCCAGGCCAGCATCACCGGCAGCGCGGTGGTGGCCCAGAACAGCACGCCCACCACGCCCACGCCGGCGGCGTAGCCGGCCAGCGCCGCCGGCATGTAGTCGTAGGCGGCCCGGACCTCCTCGGGCAGCGAGGCCGACACCGGGCCGCTCACTCCGGTTGCCGCCACGGGCCCGGGATCGTGTTGCCCATCCGGCCCACGGCCAGCACGGCCTGGGTGCGGGTGGTGACCTTGAGCGCGCGCAGCACCGCGGCGACGTGGTCCTTGACGGTGTCGACCGAGACCTCGAGCTCGCGCGCGATCAACTTGTTGGGCTTGCCCTGCAGCAGCAGCGCCAGCACCTCGCTCTGGCGTGGCGTGAGGCCGAAACCAGGATGCGATGCGCGCGCGCCTGCATCCGTCGGCGTCGCCGCCGCGGTCCGCACGACGCGCGTGCCGGAGCGCGCCTCGGGCACGAAGATGCCACCCGACATGACGCTGCGCAAGGCCCCGAACAGCACCTCGGAGCCGGCGCGCTTGGGCACGAAGCCCATCGCACCGAGGTCGATCGCGCGCACCACGTCGTCTTCACTGTCCGAACCCGAGACGACGACGACCGGCAGCGCCGGGCAGCGGGTGCGCAGCTCGAGCAGCAGGTCGAAGCCGTCGGCATCGCCGAGCTGCAGGTCGAGCAGGACAAGGTCGAAATCGGCGTCTTCGCCCAAGCTGTGGCGGGCGGCCGCGGCGCTGTCGGCGGTCGTCACGCGCACGTCGCGCTGCAGGCCCTCGATCACCTGGCTGAGCGCGGTCAGGATCAGCGGGTGGTCGTCGATCAGCAGGACTTTCATCGGCGTGACCGGCGTACGCGCAGCACGCCCGCTCTAGACGTAGCGCCGGGCCAGCGACTCGGCCACGCACACCGGCTTGTCGGAGCCCTCGCGCTGCATCGTGACTTCCATCGTGAGCTGCGCGCCGCCGGCGATGGGCTCGAAGGCGATCAGCTTGAAGCGCCCGCGCAGCCGGCTGTCGACCGGCACCGTGGCCGTGAAGCGGACCCGGTTCAGGCCGTAGTTGATGCCCATGCGGGTGTCGCGGATCTCCATCGCCGAGGCACCCATTTCGGGCAGCAGCGACAGGGTGAGAAAACCGTGCGCGATGGTGGTGCCGAACGGCCCCGCCGCGGCGCGCTGCGGATCGATGTGAATCCATTGGCGGTCGCCGGTGGCTTCGGCGAAGCCGTCGATGCGGGCCTGGTCGACCGTGATCCAGTCGCTGACGCCGACCTCCTGGCCGACCCGATCGGCCAGCTCGTCGAGGCGTTCGAAAGTCTTCATGCGAGTCTTCCCTCCGAGCGGCCCGGGGCGGGCCGGCGCCAGCTGCGGGCACTTGCGGTTATGTTAGCGAGGCGCGCCGGCCCGGTGCCATTCAGATTAACCAGCGTGTCTGTCATGTCCCCGTCGCCGTCCTTGCCGCCGAAACCTGCCGCCGGTGCGCCCGAGGTGCTGGTGCTCGTCGCCCATCCGCAGCTCGAACTCTCGCGCGCCAACCGGCGCCTGATGGACGCCGCATGCGCCATCGGCCCGCGTGTCGCCGTGCGCGACCTGTACGCCCTGTACCCCGACTTCCTGATCGACGTCGCTGCCGAGCAGGCCGCGCTCGGGCCGGCGACGCTGGTGGTCTGGCTGCACCCGGTGCACTGGTACGGCATGCCGCCGCTGATGAAGCTGTGGCTCGACGACGTGCTCGCCTTCGGCTGGGCCTACGGACCCGACGGCGAGGCGCTGCGCGGCAAGGATCTGTGGCTGGTCGCGAGCACCGGCGGAGCGGAAGACTCGTACCGGCCCGACAGCTACAACCGCTATTTCTTCGACGCCTTCCTGCCACCCTACGAGCAGACCGCCGCGCTCTGCGGCTTGCGCTTTCTGCCGCCGCTGTTGCTGCACGGCGCGCACCGCGCGGGTCCGGACGAGATCGCGGCGCACGCCGACACCTTTGCGCAGCGGCTGGCGAGCTATCCGCAGTGGGACGAGCTGGCGCTGCTCGACGAGTGCCCGGCCTGCGAAGTGCCGAGCACCGCGCGCCCGGCGGCCGAATCGGCGCATGCGACGGCGGGCGCCGAGGCCAGCCTGGCCATCCGCTGATGGAGCACTCGTCCTGGCTGATCGACAGCCTGATCTACCTCGGCGCCGCGGTGATGGCGGTGCCCCTGGCGCGCTACCTCGGCCTCGGCGCGATCATCGGCTACCTCGGCGCAGGCATCGCGATCGGGCCGTGGGGCCTGAAGTTCGTGACCAACCCGCAGGACATGCTGCACTTCTCGGAGTTCGGGGTGGTGCTGATGCTGTTTCTGGTCGGCCTCGAACTCGAACCACGCCGCCTGTGGAGCCTGCGAAAGCCGATCTTCGGCTGGGGCAGCGTCCAGCTCTTCGGCTCGGCCGCGCTGATGGTGGTCGCCGCACTCGCGCTGGGCATCGACGGGCGGCTCGCGGTCGTCGCCGGGCTGGGCCTGGCGATGTCGTCGACCGCGATCGGCCTGTCGGCGCTGGCCGAGCGCAACCTGATGTCGACGACGTCCGGCCAGAGCGTGCTCAGCGTCGCGCTGCTGCAGGACGTGGCGGCGATCCCCATCCTGGCCCTGCTGCCCTTCCTGGCGGTGATCGCGCCCGGCAGCGCGGCCGAGGCCGGCGGCGGCTGGCTCGGCGCGGCCAAGGCGATGGGGGTGATCGCCGCCATCGTCCTCGGCGGGCGCCTGCTGCTGCGCCCGGCGCTGCGCTGGATCGCGCGCAGCCGCACGCCCGAGATCTTCACCGCCGCCGCCTTGCTGCTGGTGGTCGCGACGGCGGCGCTGATGCAGTCGGTCGGGCTGTCGATGGCGCTCGGCGCCTTCCTGGCCGGCGTGCTGCTGGCGGAAAGCGAATACCGGCGCGAACTCGAGACCGACATCGAGCCGTTCAAGGGCCTGCTGCTCGGCCTCTTCTTCATCGCGGTGGGCATGAGCATCGACTTCGCGGTCGTGATCGCGCGGCCCTGGGTCGTCGCCGGCGTGGTGGTCGGCTTCCTGCTGCTGAAAGCGGCCGTGCTGTGGGGCATGGCGCGCGCGATGAACCTGCCGCGGCCCGAGCGGCCGGTGTTCCTGATCCTGCTGGCGCAGGGCGGCGAGTTCGGTTTCGTCGTGTTCCAGACCGCCACCGCCGAGGGCGTGATCAGCGGACCGATTGCCTCGCTGCTGGTGGCTGCGGTCGCGATCTCGATGCTGCTGACGCCGCTCGCGCTGGTCGCCGCCGACCGCTGGTGGATCCCGCGGCTGGCCGGCCAGGACCGGCGCACGCTGGCGGAGATCAGCGAGCCGCAGGACGCGCCGGTCGTGATCGCCGGCAGCGGGCGCTATGGCCAGATCGTCGGTCGCATGCTCTACGCCAACGGCATCCAGCCGACGCTGCTCGACCACGACGCCGAATCGATCGAGGCCTTCCGCCGCTTCGGCTGGCGCGTCTTCTACGGCGATGCGACGCGGCTCGACCTGCTGCGCATCGCCGGCGCCGGGCGCGCGAAGGTGCTGGTGCTGGCGATCGACGATGTCGAGCAGAGCCTCGCCGCCGCCCGGGTCGCGCTGCAGCACTTCCCGCACGTCACGCTCGTCGCACGCGCCCGCAATGCCACCCACTACTACGCGTTGCGCGATCTGGGCGTGACACTGATCGAGCGCGAAACCTTCGACTCGGCGCTGATGAGCGCGCGCAGCGTGCTCGAGGCGCTGGGTTGGCGCCCGCACCAGGCGCGCACCCTGGCGTTGCGCTTTCGGCGCTTCAACGTCGAGCAACTCGACGCCCAGGCGCCGCACTGGAAGGACGAGGCCAAGCTGATCGCGGTCGCACGCCAGGGCCGGTCCCAGCTCGAGGAGCTGTTCGCCTTGGAGCGCGCCGCGGCCGGCGAGCGCGGGGTGCGCAGCGCCTGGAGTCCTGGCCCGACGACCGGCGGCGCAGCGGCCGAAGCCGGCACCTCACCCCCGCGCGACACAAAGACGGAGCCGCTGCATCCGTAATCGCGGCTGGGGCGTAGTGGAGGGCAGGCCAGATCCGCATCCGCGTCTGGTCTGAACCACACACCTGGAGTCACCACGATGAAAACCCTCGCCCTGATCGGCACCGCCGCTGCTGCCGCCGTCCTGTCCGCCTGCGCCTCCTCGCCGAGCATGTCACCCATGTCACCCATGGCGCCGATGGCGGCGATGTCGCCCATGATGGTCGACAACGCAAAGCTGCCCGAACCGGTGCGCGTGCCCGCCGGCCAGAAGGTCCGCATGATGGCCACCGGCGTCGGCGACCTGAGCTACGAATGCCGCGAGAAGAAGGACATGGCCGGCCAGCACGAATGGGTCTTCGTCGGACCGGTCGCCAACCTGATGTCGAGCGACCGCAAGGTGGTGGGCAAGTACTACGGCGGCCCGACCTGGGAGTCGGCCGACGGCTCGAAGATCACCGGCAAGCAGCTCGCCGTCGCCCCCGGCGGTACCGGCAACATCCCGTTCCAGCTCGTCAAGACCGAGCCCGCCATGGGCGCCGGCGCGATGAACGGCGTGACGTATATCCAGCGCATCAACACCAAGGGCGGGGTTGCGCCGGTGATGGCCTGTGATGCGGCGGGGATGGGGAAAAAGCAGACCGTGCCGTACCAGGCCGACTATGTTTTCTACGGGATGTAAACCGGACTGAACGCCGGCGGCGGCGTGTCCCGGCGCCCTGCTCTGCAGGGCGCCCGCTGCTCGCGCTCAGGTCACGCCGTCGGGCGCCGCCGGCGCCGCGAGTTGCCGATCGCAAGCGTCCCGGACGCAGCCGCGCAACCAGCGATGCGCCGGATCGGCATCCAGCCGCGGATGCCAGAGCAACGACACCGTGAACTCGGGCGTCACCAGCGGCAGCACGAAACTGTGCAGTCCCCTGCGCAAGTTGCCGGTGTGACGTTCGGGAACGCTGGCGATGAGGTCGCAGCCTCGCGCCAACGCCAGGGCGGTCGCAAAGCCGCCGACGATGCTCGCGATCACCCGCTCCAGACCGAGGTCGAACAAGGCGTCGTCGATCGGCCCCTTGTCGAGCCCTGCGCGCGACACGCTGATGTGCCGGCCGGTCGCGTAGCGAGCCGCCGTGATCTCGCCCTGCGTCAGGTCGTGTCCGGCTCGCACGACACCCACATAGCGGTCTCGAAACAGCGCCTGCGCCCGGAGTTCGGGGGCGGTCGTCTTCTCGACGACGCCGGTTTCCAGATCGACCGCACCCTCGCGCAAAGGCGCGCTGTCCTTGTCCGGCTTCTGCACGAACCGCAGCCGCACGCCGGGTGCGTCCTCGGCCACCCGGGCGATGAGCGCCGGTCCGAAATTCTCGACGAAGCCCTCGCTGGTGCGCAGCGTGAAGGTCCGGACCAGGTGTTGCAGATCGAGACCCTGCGCAGGGCGCAGCACCGCCTCGGCCTCCTGCACGATCCGGCTCACCCGCTCGCGCAGTTCGAGCGCCCGCGGCGTGGCGACCAGCCCGCGTCCGGCCCGGACCAGCAGCGGATCGCCCATTGCCTCGCGCAGGCGCGCCAGGGACCGGCTCATGGCCGAGGGACTCAGCCGCAACCGCCGGGCGGCGCGTGCCACGCTGCCTTCGGCCAGCAACACCTCCAGCGTGACGAGCAGGTTCAGATCGGGCGTGGCCATGCATCGACCATAGCCCAGCCCGATCGAGGCCTGCGTCGGGCGCATCGACAAAGTGCAGCCGACGCGCCTTCCGCCCCGCCCGGCGAAACACCACACTGGGGTCGACTCCTGCTCGGAGTCGTCACAGCGTGGAGACCCCCTTGAAATCAGTCCTTGCAGCATCCGCCGCAACCACAGCCGCCGCCGATGCGCCCCTGAGCCCGGCGATTCGGTGGGCATTGGCCAGCCTGTCGCTGTCGATGCTGCTCTCGTCGCTCGGGACGAGCATCGCCAACGTGGCCTTGCCGACGCTGACGCAAGCGTTCGACGCCCCATTCCAGCAAGTGCAGTGGGTCGTGCTCGCCTATCTGCTCGCCACCACGGCGCTGATCGTCAGCGTCGGACGGCTCGGCGACCTTATCGGCCGGCGCCGGCTGCTGCTGGCCGGCATCGCCGTCTTCAGCGTCGCATCGGTGCTGTGCGGCATCGCGCCCACGCTCTGGCTGCTGATCGCGGCGCGGGCGGTACAAGGGCTCGGCGCGGCCGTCATGCTGGCGCTGTCGATGGCGATTGTCGCCGAGACGGCGCCGAAAGCCCGGACCGGCAGCGCCATGGGGCTGCTCGGCACGATGTCGGCCGTCGGCACGGCGCTCGGCCCCACACTGGGCGGTGTGCTGATCACCGGCTTCGGCTGGCGCGCGATCTTCCTGGTCAGTGTCCCGCTCGGCGCCTTGACCCTGCTGCTCGCTCATCGCCACCTGCCCGCGGATCGTCGCGGGCCGAAGCCCGTGCACGTCGGCTTCGACACGGTCGGTACCGTCCTGTTGGCGCTGACGCTGGTGGCCTATGCCCTCGCCATGACGGTGGGGCGCGGTAGCTTCGGCGCGCTCAACGTGGCCCTGCTGTCTGCGGCGGCCGTTGGCGTCGGCCTCTTCGTGCTCGCCGAATCGCGGGTCGCCTCGCCGCTGGTGCGTATGGCCATGTTCCGCAATCCGGTGCTCAGCGCGGGATTCGCCATGAGCACGCTCGTGACGACCGTGGTGATGGCGACGCTGGTGGTCGGCCCGTTCTACCTGTCCGGCGCGCTCGGACTCGACGCAGCCCGTGTTGGACTCGTCATGTCGTGCGGTCCGGTCGTCGCTGCACTGACCGGCGTGCCGGCGGGCCGCCTGGTCGACCGGTACGGCGCGCAGTGCGTGACCCTCAGCGGGCTGATCGCGATGGCAGCGGGTGCCACCCTCCTGCCGATGCTGCCGCTGGACCTGGGCATCCCGGGCTACCTCGCACCGCTCGCCGTCATCACCGCCGGCTTCGCGCTGTTCCAGGCGGCCAACAACACCGCGGTCATGAGCGACATCCGCGCCGACCAGCGTGGCGTCGTCTCCGGCTTGCTGACGCTGTCGCGCCATCTCGGCCTCATCACCGGGGCGTCGGTCATGGGCGCGGTGTTCGCGCTCGGGGCCGGCAACACCCCCCTGATGACGGCGAGTCCGGCGGCGGTCGCGGCCGGGATGCGGCTCACGTTCGTCGTCGCCGCTGTCCTGGTCGTCGCTGCC
>JBDSZM010000067.1:0-3192 GCA_039925165.1 Burkholderiaceae bacterium | reverse complement strand
GCTGTCGAAGAAGGTGCAACTGGTCGGCGACGACCTGTTCGTCACCAATACCAAGATCTTCAAGGAAGGCATCGACCGCGGCATCGCCAACTCGATCCTGATCAAGATCAACCAGATCGGCACCCTGACCGAAACCTTCGCCGCAATCGAGATGGCCAAGCGCGCTGGCTACACCGCCGTCATCAGCCACCGCTCGGGCGAGACCGAGGACTCGACCATCGCCGACATCGCGGTCGGCAGCAACGCCGGGCAGATCAAGACCGGCTCGCTCAGCCGCAGCGACCGCATGGCCAAGTACAACCAGCTGCTGCGCATCGAGGAAGACCTGGGCGACGTGGCGGCCTACCCCGGACGGTCCGCGTTCTACAGCCTGCGCTGACGGCACCCGCCGCGGCGACGCACCGATGCGCATCGTCACCCTGATCCTGGTGGCCCTGCTGGCGCTGGTCCACGCCGAGCTCTGGTTCGGCCAGTCCGGCATGCGCCGGGTCGCCGAACTGCGCGGCAAGCTCGACGAGCAGCGCCATGCCAACGCCGTGGCGCGCGAGCGCAACGAGCAGATGACGGCCGAAGTGCGCGACCTGAAGGAAGGCCTCGAGATGGTCGAGGAGAAAGCGCGCCACGAGCTCGGCATGATCAAGCCTGACGAGATCTACGTGCAGGTCGCGCCGGCGCCGCGCTGAGCCGACGCCGCCCGTCGCATGGACGCCCTGCTGCAGCCGCTGCAGCCCTTCTTCGCCGCCGCCTTCACGCTCTGGGGTTCGCCGGTCAGCTGGATCGAGGTTGTCGCCTTCGTGCTGTCGATCGCGATGGTGCTCTACAACATGCGCGTCGACCCGCTCGGCTGGCCGCTTGCGATCGTCAGCTCGTTGCTCTATTTCGCCTTGCTGTGGACGAGCGGCCTGTACGGCGAGGCGTGGCTGCAGATCTTCTTCGCGGTGGTCGCCGGCTGGGGCTGGTGGCAATGGCTGCGCGGCACCCAGGCCGACGGCAGCGCGCTGCGGCCGCGTCCGCTCGGCCCCCGCGGGCGCTGGGTCGCGCTGGCCGCCTTCGCGGTCGCCTGGCCACTGATCGGTGGCTTGCTGCACCAGCACACCGATTCGCAAGTGCCGTGGTGGGACGCCTTCCCGACCGCCGGCAGCGTGGTCGCGCAGGCCCTGCTCGGACGCCAGTACATCGAGAACTGGCCGGCCTGGGTGGTCGTCAATGTGGTCAGCGTCACGCTCTTCGCCTACAAGGGACTGTGGCTCACCGCCCTGCTCTACGCGATCTTCGTCGCGCTGTCGTTCGCCGGCTGGCGCGCCTGGCGGCGACTCGCGGCGGCGACGTGAGGCGCGCCGGCGTGGCCCCGCGCATCTCGTGATGAGGCCCGGCCGTGTGATCGGTGTGGTCGGTGTCGAGAGCACCGGCAAGACCACGCTCGCGCGGGCGCTCGCCTCGGCGCTCGACCGGCCCGGCCGGCGTGCGGCCTACGTGCCCGAGTTCCTGCGCGAGTTCTGCGATGGCGCCGGCCGCACGCCGCGGCGCGACGAGCAGGCCGGCATCGCCGCCGAGCAGACCCGCCGCATCGACGCCGCGGCCGCCGAGCACGAGCTGGTGGTGGCCGACACCACCGCGCTGATGATCGCGGTCTACAGCGACTGGGTGTTCGGCGATGCCTCGCTCTACGCGCGCGCGGCGCAGGATCACCGGCGCTGCGCGCTGACCCTGCTGACCGGGCTCGACATCGCATGGATGCCCGACGGCCTGCAGCGCGACGGGCCGCAGGTGCGGGCCCCCATCGATGCCTTGCTGCGCGCCGCGCTGGATGCGGCCGGCGTGGCATACAGCGTGGTGTCGGGACTCGGCCAGGCGCGCACCGCGGTGGCGCTGCGGGCGGTCGAGCATGCGTTCGGCGAGGCGGCGCCTGCGCCCGTGCCCGCATCGCCGGCGTCACCCGCATCGCCCGCTGCCCTCGGCGGGCGCCCGGTCTGGCGGCACGTGTGCGAGCGCTGCGGCGACCCGGCCTGCGAACGCCGGCTGCTGGCCGCCCCGCCGCTGCGCTGACCGCCCGCGTCAGAGCGCGCTGCCGGCGCGGGTCACGATGATGATCAGCACGCCGAGCGCGAGGTTGACCTGGACGGCGCGGGCGATCGACGCGAGCAGCCTTGCCGCGTCGGGCCAGGCCTCGGCCGCGACGGCGCGCGACAGGTTGCGGAACAGCACGAAGCGGACGACCCCGAAGATCGCGACCATCCCCATCCCGAGCACCGCCATCACATACCAGTCGAGCGGCATGTTGAGCCCGACCCCGGCCCGGCCGGCCGCGCGTGCGTCGCCGGCAATCATCCAGACGCCGGTCGCCAGCGTGAGGCCGGTGGCGAACAGCAGGGCGTCGAAGAAGCGCCGCAGCACTTCATGCATCAGTCGCACCCGCTGTGGCGGCTCGAGCATCGCCAGCGACGGCCGCAGGCAGTACAGCGCGAAGAACATGCCGCCCAGCCAGACCACGATGGACAGCAGGTGGATCGTCTTCAGCAGGGCATAGATCATCTCGGGTCTCCACGCGCGCGACAGTCGGGCGCCGCATTGTGTGCCGGCAGCGCGGCGCCGCCGCCCTGCGCATTCGTGCCGCCGCGCGCGCGTGCCGGTGCAGCGGAGCCGGCGAGAATGACCGGATGGATGCCTTCTGTTCCAAGTGCCATGCCGCACAGGTGCCCGAGGCGCGTTACTGCCACGTCTGCGGTGCGGCCCGGCCGTCGCTGGTCGCGCCGCCCGACGTCGCGCCGCCGCCGCCCGTGGTGTGCGTCGACTGTGGCCACGCCAATGCGGGGTCGGCGCGGATCTGCCGGCGCTGCGGCGCGCGGCTCGGAGGGGCGGGCGCTCCGCCGCCGGTGCCGGCACCGGCCCGCGCAGCGCGTCACGCCGGACCCTCCGCCGTGGTGGCAGCGGGTTTTCCGATCGCCGGCGCGCTCGGACTGCTGCTCGCCGCGACCGCCGCCGGCGTCGCCTGGTATGCGCTGAACCCGGGCGGCGAGCGCCGTGCCGCGCCGGTCATGGTGGCCAGCGCGCCGGCCGCCTTGCCGGCCGCCCGCCCGATGCCGAACCTCGAGCCGGCGTCGGCGCCCGGTTCGACGCCGATGTCCGACGCGTCGACCGACCCGGTGGCGCTGCCGGAGCCCGCCGGCGCCGCGTCGCGTGGCGCTGCCGATC
>JBDSZM010000066.1:0-6487 GCA_039925165.1 Burkholderiaceae bacterium | reverse complement strand
CAGTTGCAGGCCGAGGTGCTGGCGCATTACGAGGTCTACGAGTTCCATCCGGTGGTCGCCAAGCTGCAGGTCTTCTGCAGCGAGGACCTGGGCGCGTTCTACCTCGACATCCTGAAGGACCGGCTCTACACCACCGCACCGGGTTCGCACGCGCGCCGCTCGGCGCAGACCGCGCTGTGGCACGTCACCCACGCGATGCTGCGCTGGATGGCGCCCTTCCTCAGCTTCACCGCCGAGGAGGCGTGGCAGGTGTTCGCGCCGTCGGCGGGCAATTCGATCTTCGTCGAGACCTACAGCGACACCGCGGCCTGGACCGACCCCGCGCTGCTGGCGCGCTGGGCACGGCTGCGCGCGATCCGCGACCTGGCCAACAAGGAGATCGAATCGGTGCGCGCCGCCGGCGGGCTGGGTTCGTCGTTGCAGGCCGAGCTGACGATCGCCGCGCCGGCCGACGATGCGGCGCTGCTGCGCACGCTCGGCGACGACCTGCGCTTCGTCACCATCACCTCGCGCGCCGACGTGTCCGATGCGGCGACGCTCGCGGTCGACGTGCGGCCCTCGTCGGCGGCCAAGTGCGAGCGCTGCTGGCACTACCGCGCCGACGTGGGCCACGACGCGGCGCACCCGACGATCTGCGGCCGCTGCACCCGCAACCTCTACGGGCCGGGCGAAACGCGCACGGTGGCATGACGATGGCGACCCAGAAATCTTCCGGCAACCTGCTGCCCTGGCTCGGCATCGCGCTGATCGTCATCCTGGCCGATCAGTTCAGCAAGACGCTCATCCTCGGCCACTTCCAGTTGCACGACACCCGCCACGTCACCTCCTTCTTCAACCTGGTGCGGGTCCACAACAGCGGCGCGGCGTTCTCGTTTCTGGCCGGCGCGTCGGGCTGGCAGCGCTGGTTCTTCGTCGGCCTCGGCGTGGCGGCTTCGTTCTTTATCGTCTGGATGCTGCGCAGCCACGGCGGGCAGCGCCTGTTCGGCTGGTCGCTCGCGCTGATCCTCGGCGGCGCGATCGGCAACGTGGTCGACCGCCTGATGCACGGCTATGTGGTCGACTTCATCCAGGTGCACGCCGGCGGCTGGTATTTCCCGTCGTTCAACATCGCCGACAGCGCGATCACGGTGGGCGCGACCTTGCTCATCGTCGACGAATTGCGCCGGGTGCGTCGCGGTCGTTAGCCACTGCAAGGCGGACCGCGCCGGCAGGTAAGCAAACGCTGCCTGTTGTGGCGGCGTGACATCGTTCCCCCCGCGCGCCGCGCCGTGCGGCACAGTGTCGTCACCGTCACTGCCGGGGCCGCGATGAACAAGCTGATCTGCCTCACGACCTGCCTGCTGTTGGGCGCCTGCGCCTCACGTGTCCCGGTCGCACCGGCCGCAGCACCGGCCGCGCCGAACGTCGTCGTGACGCCCATCGCCGCGGCCGCGCAACCGACGCCCCTGGACACCCCGCTCGCCGTCTTCGCCGCGCCGCTACCGGTCTCGAGCAAGGTCTCGCTGGCGGTCAACCCCAAGGCCTACCGCATCGACGGCGCGCGCCACCTGTACGCGACCTACCCCGACCGCATCTACAAGGGCAAGCTGCCGCCGCTGATGCACGCGGTCGTCATCACCGAGGTCGAGGTCGATGCCGCCGGCAACGTGCGCGACATCCAGATGGTGCGCGTCCCCAGCCATGCGCCCGAGGTGGTGGTCAGAGTGCGCGAAATGATCCGCGCCGCCTCGCCGCTGCCGGCGCCGCAGCGCATGAACGGCACCCGCTATACCGACATCTGGCTGGTCGACAAGAGCGGGCGCTGGCAGCTCGATACGCTGACCGAAGGGCAGCTGTAGATTCGACGCCTCCGAGGTGACAGTCGGCGCAGCCTCGTACGGCGCGTCATCGAAGGTCGGCCGTCCCACCCCGGTCATCGTGTACGGCTCGAGTTGACGCTCGCGGGCACCGTCCAAAATCTCCCACAACAGGGGCCCGCGCCGGTCCTTCGGCATGCCGGATGCCCGCTGTTGGCCGATCCGTTCCACGATCACCTCGGCGCTGTGCCCGTACTTCACCCGTGCAATCCCACCCTCACGGCATCAGGACACTCGACCCCGTCGTCTTGCGCGCTTCCAAATCGCGGTGCGCGTGGACAACGTCGACGAGGGCGTAGCGCTGGTCGATGCGGATCTTCACCTTGCCGCTCTCGACCATCGCGAACAGCTCGTCGGCCATTTCCTGGGTCGCCTCGCGGGTGGCGATGTGGGTGAACAGGGTCTGGCGCGTCAGGTACAGCGAGCCCTTGGCGGCGAGCAGACCGGGCGCAATCGGCGGCACCACGCCCGAGGCGTTGCCGAAGCTCGCCATCAGGCCGAACGGGCGCAGGCAGTCGAGCGACTTCTCGAAGGTGTCCTTGCCGACCGAGTCGTAGACGACCTTCACGCCCTTGCCGCCGGTGATGTCCTTGACCCGCGCGACGAAGTCCTCGCTGCGGTAGTTGATCGTGAACTCGGCGCCATGTTCGCGCGCCAGGGCGCACTTCTCGTCCGAGCCCGCGGTGCCGATCAGCCGATAGCCGAGCGCGCGTGCCCATTGGCAGGCAATCAGCCCGACCCCGCCGGCGGCGGCGTGGAACAGCACGAAATCACCCGCCTGCAAGCCACCTTGCGGCAGCGTGCGCCGAAGCAGATATTGCGCGGTCAGGCCCTTGAGCATCATGGCCGCGCCGGTCTCGAAGGCAATCGCATCGGGCAGCCTGACGACGCACTTGGCTGGCATCACTCGCCGGGTGCTGTAGCTGCCGGGCGGGTTGCTGGCGTAGGCGGCGCGGTCGCCGACCGCGAGGTGCGTGACGCCCTCGCCCACCGCCTCGACGATGCCCGCGCCTTCCATCCCGAGCGTGAGCGGCATCGGCAGCGTGTAGACGCCGCTGCGCTGGTAGACGTCGATGAAGTTGAGGCCGCAGGCGTGGTGGCGGATGCGGATCTCGCCGGGGCCGGGCTCACCCACCTGCAGCTCGACGCGCTGCATGACGTCGGCAGCGCCGGGCTGGTCGATGCGCACGGTGGTGCTGGGCAGGGTTGAGGTCTGGCTCATGGGGAGGTCTCCGCGGAAGGTGCGGTATGGTGCCAGCACCCGCGGTCCGCCGCCGACCCCGCGCCCCACCCTCGTGCCATGAAGCGGCTGATCCGCGCTCCCAACCTCGCCCTGGCCACGCTGTGGGCCGATCTGCTGACGCACGCCGGCGTGCCGACGACCGTGCAGCGCGCCTATGCCAGCAGCATCGCCGGCGAGGTGCCGCCCGACCAGACGCTGCCCGAGCTGTGGGTGACCGACGACAGCCAGTGGGCCCGCGCCGGTGCCTTGCTCGACGAATTGCGCAACCCGCCGCACCGGCACTGGGCCTGCCGCGCGTGCCTCGAGATCATCGACGGCCCGTTCGAGCAGTGCTGGAACTGCGGCGCCGCGATGCCGCCGGCATGAGGCGTCGCGCCGCCCGTCGCGACCCGCACCGGTGCGCCGGCGGGTCGGCCCGAAGCCTGGCGCAGCCTCGGTCGACCCGCGCCTCGAAGCAAGGCGCGGCTTGAAGCTGCGCACCGCCGTGCTGCTGACGCTGCCGCCGCTGCTGTGGGCCGGCAATGCCGTGGTCGGCAAGCTGATGGTCGGCGTGGTGCCGCCATTGCTGCTGAATGCGCTGCGCTGGTGGCTGGCGGCCGCCTTGCTGCTGCCGCTGGGATGGCGGGTGCTGCGCCGGCCCGGCCGGCTCGCCTCGCACTGGCGTTATCTGGCCCTGCTCGGCCTGCTGGGCGTGGGCAGCTACAACGCGCTGCAGTACCTGGCGGTGCAGACCTCGAGCCCGCTCAATGTCACGTTGATCGCCGGCAGCATGCCGCTGTGGATGATGGCCGCCGGCGCGCTGCTCTACGGCGTTCGCCCGTCGGCGCGCCAATACGCCGGCGCCGCGCTGTCCTTGCTCGGGATCGCACTCGTGCTGTCGCGTGGCAGCTGGTCCACCTTCGTCCACATCCGTTTCGTCGCCGGCGACCTCTACATCCTGCTCGCCAGCGCGCTGTGGGCGCTCTACAGCTGGATGCTGGCGCGCCCGCCGGCCTCGATGACCGGCGCGAGCCAGCCGCCGTGGAACTGGGCCGAGGCGCTGCTGGCGCAGATCCTGTTCGGCCTCGCGTGGGCCAGCGTGGCGGCCGGCGCCGAGCATGCGCTCGCGCCGGTGACGCTGGACTGGAGCCCCGGTCTCGTCGCCGCACTGGCCTTTTTGGCGATCGGACCGTCGCTGGTGGCGTATCGCTGCTGGGGCCTCGGCGTGTCGACCGTCGGGCCGGCGATCGCGAGCTTCTTCGCCAACCTCACGCCGGCCTTCGCGGCACTGCTGTCGGCGCTGCTGCTGGGCGAGTTGCCACGCGGCTATCACGTGCTGGCGTTCGTGCTGATCGTGGCCGGCATCGTCGTCTCGTCGCCGCGCCGTGCGCGCGACGACAGCGAGGGCTCGGCGTCGGCCGGCTCTGCGCCCTAGCACCTGTCCGGGTGTTGTGTGCTCGCCGCTTCGACCTCGGGCGGACCGTCACGGGGCATCACCCGACGTTGCGCGCAGCCACGATCGGCGATCCGCTGCGCCGACGCCGCAGCACGGCCAGCCCCATGACCGCGACCACCACGACGTTCACGGCCAGCACCGCACCGCCCAGCGCGGTTGGATGCTGCGCCATGCGCAGCAGTTCGATCGGGATGTAGAGAGCGCCGCTCAGCGCGGCCAGCCATTCGGCCCAGGCACGCTGCCGCCACAGCCCGTAGCCCTCGACCAGCCGCAAGCTGGCATAGAGCGCGGCACCGGCGGCCAGCAGCCGCAGGCGCGGTTCTCCGGTGCGCTCGGCCGCCTCGAGAAAGATGCGCGGGTAGTGCGATGCCGGGTTGAGGTGCGCGTGCTCGACCATACGCGTCGCGATCGAGAGCAGGTCGCGGTGCAGCAGCGTCAGCAGCCCGAAGCCGGCCGCCAGCACGAGCAGGCCCTTGGCGAACTCGAGCACGGCGATCGAGCGGATCGTGCCGGTGAGCTTGGGCATCACCGAGCGGTGGAGCCGGTGGAGACGCGGATCCGCAACGCCCCGCATGGCACGGCATCGCGAGTGGTTGCGTTGCGCGTGACGGAATGCCGATCCCGGACTCCGCGAGGTCGCGACTCCCCGCGCTCGGGGTGTCCGCGGCGCACACGCGGTCGAAGCCTCCCTTCAGACTCCGCTCCATCGCAGTACGTTTGATTACAAGTCAGGACAACAACCATGAATGCTTCGCTGTTCCTTCCCCGCGCCATCCGCCGCCTCGCGGTCGCGACCGCCGCCCTTTGCCTGTCCGGCGCTGCCGCGGCGGCGACCGTCGACTACCAATTCACCGGCGCGCGGGACAGCGACGCCATCTACCAGCCGGCCGCCACGCTCAATCTGGCCGACTACACCGACGCGACGCTGGGCAGCGGCGTGTTGTTCACGCTGACTGCCAGCCTGACCGACCCCTTCTTCGGCAGCACCGCCAAGATTTCTGATCTCGCCTTCAACGGCCCGACCGGCGGCGACACCTTCAATAACTTTGCCGGGTCAGCCTATGCCCACTACAGGGGCGACGTGCTGGTGGACACGATGTCGTACACCGGCGGCGACGGCAAGGCCATCGGCGACCTCAGTTTCAACTGGACCGACAAAGGCAACGCCTTCGACACGAGCAACAAGAATGCCTTCACCGCCGGCAAGAACTCGACCTGGTTCATCGGCCTGACCAGCGTCGAGATATTCCAGCACGCCGAGTTCCAGAATCCGTTCGCCATCCTGCACGTCAACGCCAACGCCAACGGCAGCGCGATCTGGCTCCGCGACAGCGTGATACCGCCGTCCGAGACCACCGTCGACGAGCCACAAGCCGCGCTGCTGCTGCTGACGGGCCTGGGGATGATCGGGTGGACGCGCCGCCGCGCCGCGCGCGCGCAGTGAGGTTCGAGCCCGGCCCGGACCTCAAAAGGTGCCGGGATAGGCACCGCCGTCCAGCAGGATGTTCTGCCCGGTCAGGTAGCCGGCGTGCACGCTGCAGAGGAAGGCGCAGACCGCGCCGAACTCTTCCGCCGTGCCGAAGCGCTGGGTCGGATTCAGCTTGCGCCGCTGCACCAGCAGCTCCTCGATCGGGATGCCCTGCGCCTTCGCGGCACCGCCCATCGATCCGCGCAGCCGGTCGGTGTCGAACGGGCCCGGTAACAGGTTGTTGAGCGTGACATTGGCCGACGCGATTCGGCGCTGCCGGGCCACCCCGGCGACGAAGCCGGTCAATCCGCTGCGCGCGCCGTTCGACAGCCCGAGCACGTCGATCGGCGCCTTCACTGCAGCCGAGGTGATGTTGACGATGCGGCCGTAGCCGCGCCCCGCCATCGCATCGACCGTCGCCTTGATCAGCTCGATCGGCGTCAGCATGTTGGCGTCGAGTGCCTGGACCCAGGCGTCGCGGTCCC
>JBDSZM010000065.1:0-9576 GCA_039925165.1 Burkholderiaceae bacterium | reverse complement strand
CAGAGCAAGTTCGTCGCCGGCAACAACACGCCGGTGACGCTGACCTGGCCGAGCACGCGGGTCGCATCGCAGATCAAGCTGTCGGCCAACGGCGGCACGCCGCTCACCTTCGACGGCCCGTGGGCGCTGTTCCGGATGTTCGACCGCTTCGAGGTCCAGCCGACCGCGCAGCCCGAGCGCTTCACGGTGGCGATGAACCTCGACGGCAAGCGGGCGCGGCTCGAGGTCACGGCCAGCAGCGTCTTCAACCCGTTCCGGCTGAGGGAGATGCAACAGTTCCGCTGCCCGGGGTCGCTGTGACGTTGGCGACCGCGCCGGGCTGGTACGGCAAGCTGCCCACGCTCGGCGACTTCGCATCGCGCCGACTCGAACCGGCCTTCATCGAGCCGTGGGCTGCGTGGCTGGCCGACGGCCTGGCGGCGCAGCGCAGCGCGCTCGGCGACGCCTGGGTCCGCGCCTACCTGCACAGCCCGGCGTGGCGCTTCGTGCTCATGCCCGGCGTCATCGGCCAGGGCCGCACGGGTGCGGCATGGGGCGGCGTGCTGATGCCCTCGGTCGACCAGGTCGGCCGCTATTTCCCGCTCACCCTGGCCGCGCGGCTGGCGACGCTGCCGGCGCGGGTCGATGAGGTCGAGGCGCTGCTCGGCTGGCTGCAACGCCTCGAGGACGTGGCCGTCGATGCGATGCAGGACGACTGGGACATCGAGCAGCTCGAAGGCGTGCTCGCCACGATGGCCCCCGATGGGCGGTCGGGTCGGGCGGAGGACGGCGCTCCGGCGCCCGACGCGCTGGCGGACGCGATCGATGCCGGTGCCGGCTTCGTCGACCTGGCCGGCGTGCGCAACCGCAGCGACCTGGCCGCGGCCCTGGTCGGCGCCTTGTCGCACCGCGCCGGCCCTGCCTGGCAGCAGCGCGCCCAGGGGCGGTCGTTCTGGCTCGCCGACCATCCCACGCAACCGCGCCTGCTGGTGCGACGCGGCCTGCCCGAGCGGACCGACGTGATCGAGATGCTCGCCGGCCGGTCGCGCGACGCCGACGCGACCACCCTGTTCTGAACCGAAGCCCTCCGCATGACACCCGACGATCCCGACACCGACGAACGCACCGTGATCCCGTTGCGCACCCTGCCGCCGGCGCCGGTCGGCGGGCCGGACAGCGACGCGACGCTGATCCGCCCGCTGGGCGCGGCAGCCGCGGCGGTGCCGGGCGCGGCCGCCGCCGCGGCTCCTCTTGAAGCACCGCGTGGGTCCGCGCACGAAGGCAACATGCTGCCCGCCGGGACCTTCCTCGGCGAGTTCGAGCTGACCCAGGGTCTGGGCGAGGGCGGTTTCGGCATCGTCTACCTGGCGCGCGACCATTCGCTCGAACGCAGCGTCGCGCTCAAGGAATATATGCCGTCGGCACTGGCGGCCCGCGCCGGCGGCACCCAGGTGCTGGTCAAGTCGGAGCGCTACCGCGAGACCTTCGAGGCCGGCCTCAAGAGCTTCATCAACGAAGCCAAGCTGCTGGCGCAGTTCGACCACCCGTCGCTGGTCAAGGTCTACCGGTTCTGGGAGGCCAACGGCACCGCCTACATGGTGATGCCGTTCTACGAGGGCGAGACGCTCAAGCAGCAGCTGAAGGAGATGGGCGAACCGCCGAGCGAGGCCTGGCTGATGGAGCTGCTGGACCCGTTGACCGCGGCGCTCGAGGTGATCCACGACGAGCAGTGCTTCCACCGTGACATCGCGCCCGACAACGTGATGATGCTGGCCGGAAGCAATCAGCCGCTGCTGCTCGACTTCGGCGCCGCGCGCCGCGTGATCGGCGACATGACGCAGGCGCTGACGGTGATCCTCAAGCCCGGCTACGCGCCGGTGGAGCAGTACGCCGAGGTGCCGGGCATGAAGCAGGGCGCCTGGACCGATGTCTATGCGCTGGCGGCGGTGGTCTATTACGCGATCACCGGCAAGACCCCGCCGACCTCGGTCGGACGCCTCATGAACGACAGCTACGTGCCGCTCGCCCAGTCGGCCGCCGGGCGCTACAGCGAGCGCTTCCTGACCGCGATCGACCGCGCGCTGGTGGTCAAGCCCGAGCAGCGCACGCCGTCGATCGCGGCGCTGCGCGAGGCGCTCGGCATGGAGCCGGTGCCGGTGGGCAAGGCGGTGCCGGCAGGGCGCCGGCGCGGCGCTGCGGCAAACCGCGGGACGGCGGCCGGCGGCGCGGCGCCGGCGAGCCGCACGCCACTGCTGATCGGTGGCGGCCTGCTCGCCGTGGCCGCGATCGGCGGCGGCGCCTGGGCCTTGCTGAAGCCGGGCGCTCCGAAACCGTCCGTGGTGGCCAGCACACCGCCATCGACGACGCCCGTGACGAATGCGTCACCCGGCCCAGCCCCGCTGGCAGGGGTTCCCGGCGCGGCCCCGGCGGTCGCACCGGCGCTGCCGCCCGCGGTGGCGCCGGTGGCCAACCAGCCGTTCGATCCGGTGCGCGAGTTCGAGCGGATCGCGAGTGGTCAGGTGGCCGACTTCAAGGTCGAGGCGGCGACCACCAAGCCACAGTTCCGGATCGGTCGCGACCGGCTGTCGTTCACCGTCAAGTCGGCGCGCGAGGGGCACCTGTACGTGCTGCTCTACGGCACCGACGGTGTGCTGATGCAGCTCTTTCCGAACGCGCTGGCCAAGAACAACAAGGTCAAGGCCGGCCAGTCGCTCACGCTGCCGCAGGTCAACTGGCAGCTCGACACCGCCGGGCCGACCGGCACCGATCACTTCATTGCGCTCGTCTCCGAGCACCCGCGCGACTTCAAGGCCGCCGGCTACAAGGCCGAGGGCGGCTACGGGACGCTGTCGCGCGCCGCCGCCGAGGCCGCCGCGCGCGAGCACCGCGGCCTCGGCTCCGCGTTGATCGGCAAGGCGATGTGCGAGGACCCGTGTGTCGACGAGTACGGTGCGGCGCTGTTTTCGTCCGAGGAAATCAAATGAGCGTCGCGCACCGCGACGCAGCAGCGAGGAACGCCTGATGGACGACACCGCCTGGACCCCCGACTTCGGCCAGCTCGACCGGCCTGCCCCCGCCTGGGCCCCGAAGCGCCCGGTGCGCATCGCGGTGCTCGGCGACTTCAGCGGCGGGGCGGCGCGCGGGCGCCTGCAGACCGGCGCCGAGCTGGCGCGGCGCCGCATGGTGCCGGTCGAGTTCGACACGCTCGAGAACACGCTGGCCAGCGCGCAGGTCAAGCTCGACTTGCCGCTGGGCGCGGATGAGGCCGGGGTCGAGATCGCTTTCGCCGACCTCGACGGCTTTCATCCCGATGCGCTGTACCGCGAACTGCCGGTCTTCCAGGCGCTGGCCGGCCTGCGCCAGCGGCTCAACAACACCGCCACGTTCGCCAAGGCGGCGGCCGAGCTGCAGGCGGCGCGCGGCGAGGGCAAGCCGGTGTCGCGCGGGGGCAGGCGGCGCTCGCGCGGCGCGGCGCCGGCGGCGGGCGGCAAGCTGTCCGACTTCGCGCGGCTGGTCGGCGTCGCGCCGACCGTGCGCACCGACGCGCCGGTCGACGGGTTGCTGCGCCAGATCGTCGGCCCGTTCGTGGTGGCTGCGCCCGACCCCAAGCGCGACGTGCTGGTCGCGAGCGTCGACCGTGCCCTGTCGGACGCGATGCGCGCGGTTCTGCACCGCAGCGAGTTCCAGAACCTCGAGGCGCTGTGGCGCGGCATGGACCTGCTGCTGCGCCGGGTCGAGACCGGGGTGCAACTGCAGGTGCTGCTGGTCGACGTGTCGGCCGAGGAGTTCGCGGCCGACCTGAGCAGCGCGAGCGACCTGGCAGATACCGGCCTCTACTCGATGCTGGTCGACAAGCCCTCGCGCGACAAGACCGGCGGGGTCTCGCTGATCTGCGGCCTGTACCACTTCGAGGCGACGCCGCCGCACGCCGAACTGCTGGGACGCATGGCCAAGATCGCGGCACAGGCCAACGCGCCCTTCGTCACCGCGATCGGAGCCGAGCCGTTCACGGACCGCAAGAAGCCACCGCACCCGCTGATGGCGCAGGCGCTGCGCGAGTTGCGCGCGCTGCCCGAAGCGTCGCACCTGGCCCTGCTGTCGCCGCGCTTCATGCTGCGCCATCCCTACGGCTCACGCACCGACCCGATCAGCGCCTTCGAGTTCGAGGAGTTCACCGCCGCCGACGGCCTGCGCGGCATGCTCTGGGGCCACCCAGCGCTGCTGGCGGCGAGCCTGCTGGCCGCACCGGTGGGGCGCACGCTGTCGATCGGCGAGCTGCCGTTCCACTATTTCGTCGACGCCGAAGGCGACCAGATCGCGCTGCCCTGCACCGAGCGCTATGTCGACGCCGATACCGCGGCGCGGCTGCGCGGCCTGGGCATCACCGCGCTGATGGCGCACAAGGGCCAGCCCGAGTTGCGCCTGGCCGGTCTCGATGCGGTGAACGGCACGCCGATCGTGCTGCAGGGCATGCCCAAGCCGACGCCCCGTTCGAGCGTCACGACCGCGGTGCAGTCGCGTCTGAAGGAAGGCGCCGCAGCGTCGAGCGGATCGACCGCGGCGGGCGCGACCGACAGCGATGACGGCGATGCCGCGACCGAGGGTGGCGACGGCGGACTGGACGATCTGCTGGCCGGGCTGGGTGGCGACGACAGCGACACCGGCTCGAGCGATGCGGAGTCGAGCGACGATGCGCCGGCCGACGACCTGCCGGCCGACGACGCCGCGGACACCGAGATGGACCCGGAACTGGCGGCGCTGCTGAAGTCGCTCGAATGAGCCCGGCGCGCGTGGCGACGCAGCGCGCCGGTCACTGGATCGGCGGGACCGGCCGGATCGCCGACGGCGGCTCGTCCTCGTCGCCCGGCTCGGGCTGCGCCTCGACCCGGTAGTTCTCGGTCGCCCAGGCACCGAAATCGTTGTTCTTGCAGCGCGGGCTGCAGAACGGCCGGGACGGGTTTTCCAGACCGTAGACGCTGGGTCCGCCGCAACCGGGGCAGCGGATGACGCGTGCCGCCTTCACGAGCACAAGGTCAGCTCGAAGCTCGCGTCGGCGGTGCTCGGGCGCAGCCGGCCTTCGCTGTCCTGACGCATCATGCGCACCGATACCATCAGCCGGTGCCCGCTGATCTCGGGCACCACGCCCTCGGGCCCGTCGATGCGGACCCGGATCAGGTGGTAGACGCGGCCGACCGGCAGGCTCTGCTGGAACTGCCCGCCGGGCGCCACCACCTTGTGCGCCACGCCGGCTTCGCGCAGCAGCCCGAGCAGCACCTGCAGCGCCTCGGCCAGCGGCATCAGCGTCCCAACCCACTGCACCAGGTCGGATCGGCGGCGCTGCGGCTCGCGCTGCTGCCAGGCGTAATAGGCGGGCAGGTCGAACTCGCAGGTCCCGCCCGGGATGCCGACCCGGCTGCGGATGCTCATCAGCCATTCGTTGGATTGCAGCGTCGCGCCGGCCTTGCCGCTGACCTGATTCAGGCCGTTGAAGGCATGGTCGATGCGCTGCGTGACGCCGTCGAGCGCGGCGTCGGAGATCGACGGGTTGCCGCGGTAGCCGTTGTAGAGCTGCTTCTTCTGCTCGAGGTCCTTCAGCAGATCGGACTTCAGGTCGGCACGCGAGGCGACGTCCATGATCTCGAAGATCGTGACCAGCGCGAAGTGGTGGTCGACGGCCGCGTCGCGGGCGATCAACTGGCCGAGCCGGTCGAACAGGTGCTCGAGCCGGAGCATGGTCCGGATGCTCTCGTTGAACGGGTATTCGTAGAGGATCAAGGTGAGACTTCCGGCGGCTGCGCGATGCAACGGTGGGGCATCGTGGCGCGCCGCCGCGGCATTGTTCCACACGCCTCAGCCGGCAACGGTGTGCCAATGGCCCCACAACAGGGCGACCTGGCGTGCCAGTTCGGCACGATCGATCGCTTCGTTGTAGAGCACCGCATCGCCGCTGGCGCGACGCCGGCCACGGCTCGCCTGCTGGGTCAGCACGGCGTGCACCGCGTCGGCGCTCCAGCCTGACCGCGCCGCCACCCGCGCCACCTGGGTCGCTTCGGTGCAGTCGACCACCAGCACCCGATCGACACGGGCCCGCCAGCGGCCGCTCTCGACCAGCAAGGGCACATCGAAGACCTGGGTCGTGGCGGCACTCGCGGCGGCGCGACGAGCGACCTCGGCGCCGATCAGCGGATGCAGAATTTCCTCGAGCCGGAGCCGCGCCGTCGGGTCCGAGAAGGCGAGTCTGCGCATCGCCGGCCGGTCGAGCGCGCCGTGGACATCGATGTAGGCGGGTCCGAACTCGGCGCCCAGCGCCCCGATCGCGGCGCCGCCGGGCTGGCTCAGTTCGCGTGCGATCGCATCGGTATCGAACACCGCCGCGCCGTGGCCGGCGAGCAGCTGCGCGACCGTGCTCTTGCCGCTGCCGATCCCGCCGGTCAGGCCGATCCGCATGCGCAGAGGTGGATCAGGCCCAGCCGAGCCAGCCGAGCACCCGCGCCGGACCGGCCAGCAGCACGGCGATGCCGGAGCCGGCCAGAAACGGCCCGAACGGCACGTAGCGACCTTCGCGCAGCGAGGCGTTGAGCTTCATCCCGATGCCCACCAGAGCGCCCAGGATGGACGCGCCGAGGATCACGGGCAGCAGCATCTTGAGTCCCAGCCAGGCGCCCAGCGCGGCGAGCAGCTTGAAGTCGCCGAAACCCATGCCTTCCTTGCCGGTCACGAGCTTGAAGAGCCAGTACACGCTCCATAGCGACAGGTAGCCGACGACCGCGCCCCAGACCGCATCGGACAGAGGTACGGTCCAGCCGAGCGCGCCGGCGACCAGCCCGGCCCAGAGCAGCGGCAAGGTCAGGCCGTCGGGCAGCAGCGTGGTGTCCCAGTCGATTCCGGCCAGCGCGATCAGCACTGCGACGAAGCCGCACCAGAGCCACGTCGTGGCGTGGGCGCCGAACTTCCAGCCGATGACGGCAAAGAGCGCGGCGGTGAGGATCTCGACGAAGGGGTAACGCGCCGAGATCGACGCCTTGCACGCCGAGCATCGCCCGCGCAGCCACAGGTAGCTCAGCACCGGCACGTTCTCATGCCAGGCGATGGCGTGGCCGCACGACGGGCAGCGCGAGCGCGGGGTCGAGAGCGTGATCGGCGCGGGCGGGTCGAGCGGGACGCCTAGCATCTCGGCGCTGTCGATCTTCCAGCCGCGCTCCAGCATCAGCGGCAGGCGATGGATCACCACGTTCAGGAAGCTGCCGACACACAGGCCCACCAGGGCGAGCGCGACGGGCGAGGTCAAGGTCTCGATCAGCTGAGGGTCCATCGGGCGCAGGGGTGGGCCGCGGTGCGGCGTGGCGGGCAAACCGGGCCGAGTCTACGACGCGGTCCTGGGTTCGAAGGCGACCTGTCGCGATGCCGCACAGCGGTTCGCGTGAGCCGCGCCACGGCACCGGCTCAGGCGTGGGACTTCAGCGCAATCGACGGATCGCAGGCGAGCGCCGGAGCCGGGCTCCGACCGGTTTCAATCAGCTTGCGGGCGCTGATGTGATCGAGCGGTGCGTTGACGCTTTCGACGCAGGCCAGACGCTCGCCGACGTAGTGCAGCACCGAGAAGCTGGCCGGCGTCGGGCCCGGACGGCGATGCGCGCTGGCCTGCGGCGGCAGCAGGCCGGCAATCTGCAAACGCAGCCCGCCTTGGTCGGACCAGAACCAGGGCAGTGCGCGGTACGGCTGCGGCTTGCCGAGCAAGGTCGCGAGCGCGGCGCGCGCCTGGTCGTTGGCGTTCTGCACCGATTCGAGGCGCAGGCGGCGGCCGCTGGTCGGCTCGGGAAACGACGTGCAGTCGCCGATGGCGAGGATGGCCGGGTCGGATGTGCGCATGTGTTCGTCGACCGCGATGCCGTTCTCGCAGGCCAGGCCCGCGACCCGCGCCAGTTCGGTTTCCGGCAGGGAGCCGATGCCCAGCACGAGCAAATCGACGCTCTCAGATAGGCCGTCGACGTGCACGCTGCGCAGCCGATCGTCGACGATGTCGAATGTGCCGACGGCGACGCCGAGCCGGATCTCGATGCCGGCGCGGCGATGGGTCTGCAGCACGTGCTCGGCAATCTCGGCCGAGACCGAGCGCATCAACAAGCGGGGTGCCGATTCGAGAACCGTCACCGACTTGCCCAGGCCGCGCGCGACGGCCGCGATCTCAAGGCCGATGAAGCCGCCGCCGAGCACGGTCACCTGCGTTGATGCGATCAGCAAGTCGCGCAGGCGCTGGGCGTCCGCCGCGCTGCGCAGCGACGCGATGTTGGCGAGGTCGGCGCTCAGGTGCGGCAGGCGGCGCGGACGCGCGCCGGTGGCCAGCACAAGCTGGCCGTAAGCCAATTCGAGGCCGGATTGCAGACCCACGGTACGACCGCCGCGGTCGATGGCGATGACCGGATCGGCCCGGTGCAGGGTGATGCCCGCCTCGCCGTAAGCGGCGGCGTCACGATGCAGTTGCAGACCTTCCTGGGGGTTCTTGAGGTAGGCCTTCGACAGCGGTGGTCGCTGGTAGGGCGGCTCCGCCTCTTCGCAGACCAGATGCACGCGCGCGCCCAAACCGGCCGCGGCCAGGCCGCCGCACAGCTGCGCAGCGGCATGACCGCCGCCGACGATCACGATGGCGTCCGAGTCGGATGGGCTCATGCTCGAAGGAGCGGTCGCATGCGACCCGGCGTCGGGTGCGCTGCTGGCCGGGCCGCGCGTTAGACCACCTGGCCGAGCTTGAAGATCGGCAGGTACATCGAGACCACGATGCCGCCGATCAACGTGCCCAGGATGACGATGATGAAAGGCTCCATCAGACTGGACAGGCCCTTGACGGCCTCGTCGACCTCGTCCTCGTAGAACTCGGCCGCCTTGCCGAGCATGCCGTCGAGCGAGCCCGACTCCTCGCCGATCGCGCACATCTGGATCACCATGGTCGGGAAGACGCCGGTGGCCTGCATCGACGTCGTGAGCGACGAGCCGGTCGAAACGTCCTTCTGAATCTGCTCGGTGGCTTCCTGGAAGACCGCATTGCCCGACGCACCGCCGACCGAATCGAGCGCCTCGACCAGCGGCACGCCGGCGGCGAACATGGTCGACAGCGTGCGTGTCCAGCGGGCGATCGACGACTTGTTGACGAGGTCGCCGAACACGGGCACCTTCAGCAGCAGGCGATCCATGAACTTCTGCATCTTCTCGGAGCGCTTCCAGGACTGCAGGAAGAAGTACGTGCCGCCGCCGAGGATGCCGAAAATGAGATACCAGTAGCTGACGAAGAATTTGGAGATCGCGATGACGACCAATGTAGGCGCTGGCAGATCGGCACCGAACGACTTGAACACGTCCTCGAAGGCCGGGATCACGAAGATCATGATGACCGCGAGCACGACGAACGCGACCACCAGCACCGCGACCGGGTAGATCAGCGCCGACTTGATCTTGTTCTTGATCGCCATCGTCTTTTCCTGGTACATCGCGAGGCGATCCAGCAGGGCCTCCAGGATGCCGCCGGCTTCGCCGGCCTCGACCAGGTTGCAATAGAGGGCGTCGAAGTGCAGTGGGTGCTTGCGAAAGGCGGCCGACAGGCTG
>JBDSZM010000064.1:0-5547 GCA_039925165.1 Burkholderiaceae bacterium | reverse complement strand
GCGGGCGGATGCCGAGAATCGGTCATCGCCCGGATCGGATGCACCGTTAACCCTTCATGTGCCAACTGTTCGCGCTGAGCTGCAACGTGTCGAGCGCAGTGACGTTCTCGTTCACCGGCTTCTCGGCTCGCGGCGGGCGGACCGGCGAGCATGGCGATGGCTTCGGGCTGGCCTTTCACGACGGTGCCGATTGCCGCCACTTCGTCGACGCCGGCCGGGCCAGCGATTCGGCACTGGCCGAATTCCTTCGCTGGCATCCGATCCGCGCCCGCACCGTGCTGGCCCACATCCGCAAAGCTACGCAGGGCGCGGTCCAACTGGCGAACAGCCATCCCTTCGTGCGGGAATGGCAGGGTCGGCCCTGGTCGTTCTGTCACAACGGCGATCTGAAGAATTTCCATCCGCGCCTGACCGGCAGCGTGATGCCGGTCGGCGGCACCGACAGCGAGCGCGCGTTTTGCTGGCTGCTGCAGGAACTGCGGCGGCGCTTTCGCGGCCGTCGCACGCTGTCGTGGCTGCAGCTCGCCCCGGCGATCGCCGAGCTGGCCGACCGCATCGCGGCGCACGGCAACTTCAACTTCCTGCTGTGCGACGGCGAGGCCCTCTACGTGCGCGCCTCGACCCGGCTGCACTGGGTCGAGCGCAGCCACCCGTTCGCCACCGCCCACCTGGTCGATCACGACCTGACGCTCGATCTGGGCACGGCCAACGGCGTCGACGACAAGATGGTGCTGGTCGCGACCGAGCCGCTGACGCGCAACGAGCAGTGGCAGCCGTTCGAGGCCGGAGAGATGCAGGTCTTCGTCGCCGGCCGGCCGGTGTGGCGTCACGCCCCCTCGGCGCCAGCCCAGGTCGCCGAGGTGGCGCTGCCGGACCACGAGATAGCGCCCGCGACCCGGCCGGCGCGCCGTACCCACGCCGCTGCCGCCACCGCGCCGGCTTGAGCCGACCGGCGCCCGCGTTCGCGGTGGACGCACGCCGGACAACGGGCGGGCGCTCGCGCATCCTGATCCCATACACCCCTTTCGCGCCTGCGGCGTCTCGTGTCGCGGGCCTATGGCCCTGCCGGGGTCGCTGAGCTGCGCTGGCCGACGGCGCGCTGCCTCAACCCTCCGCCACGGGCGGCGGCACGTCCGCTTTCGACAGGTCGTCCAGCCAAGCCGTGTAAGCGGCTTCGCGATCCCCGTCGGGCAGCCGCAAGAGCGCCGAGGGGTGGAGCGTGACAAGCACGGCCAGACCGTCGTCGCGTCGCTGCCAGCGGCCACGCTCGCGCAGCACCGCCACCTCTCGACCGAGCAGCGCGCGTGCCGCCGTGGCGCCGAGTGCCACTGCGGCGCCCGGCCGCACGATCGCGATCTCGCTTTCGAGCCAGTGCAGGCAAGCCGCGGCCTCGCGCTGCGCCGGCGTCTTGTGGATGCGCCGTTTGCCGCGCAGCTCGAATTTGAAGTGCTTGACCGCGTTGGTGAGGTACAGCCGGTCGCGCGACCAGCCGAGCTGCGCGAGCGCGCGGTCGAGCAGCATGCCGGCCGGGCCGACGAACGGCCGACCGCGCAGGTCCTCCTGGTCGCCGGGCTGTTCGCCGACCAGCATCAGCCGCGCGCCGAGCGGCCCTTCGCCGGGCACGGCTTGCGTGGCGTGCGTGCTGATCGGGCACTCGCGGCAGCGCGCCTCGCCCTGGCCCAACGCCTCCAGCGTGCCGGCCTCGGCGACGGTCTCGACGCGGGCATCGATGCGCAGCCCACTCGACGCCACCGGGCGGCGGCGGGTCGGCTCGGTCGCGCCCTGCTCGACCATCTGCGCGGCACGCCGGCTCGCCGCGGCGGCCAGTGGCTGGATCAGCGCCGCCTCGGGCAGGTTCGGCCAGTAGCGACGCGGCATCTCCTTCTGCATCATCGCGAGCTTGAGCCGGGCCGGGTTGAAGATGTGCTCGTAATAGGTCAGCCAGAGCTGCTCGCCGGCATCGGCCGGCGGCGCCTCGTGAGAACGCGCGCCAGGCCCGAACGCGAGCCGCTGGCCGTCCCAGCGCACGCTGCGGCGCGGCGTCAGGATGGCCCAGCGCATCTGCGCGAAACGCCGCGCGAAGAACGGCGCCACCGCCTCGACGATGTGGTGCTGCGGCTCGAACCACGCCACGTGCAGCACGTCCTGCGGTGCGTCGCCCACGGCCTCGAGCGGCCGGAAGCGCACGAACGCCGTCATCTTGTGCCGGTCGCGCCGCACCGCGCGCGCCATCGCCTCGGCGCGCATCCGGTCCGGGTCGAGCGGGTCATGGCGCAGCGCCGGCTCGCGGGTCAGCCGCCACAGCAGGCGGTACATGAGCGCATGACGCTCCGGGTCGGCGTGCAGCAGCGTGTGCTTGGCAAGGTCGCCGACGAAGGCGGGCATGCGCAGTGCGGGCGGTTCGGATTCGAGCTCCGGCGGCTTCGGCAAGTCCTCAACGCCAGCGCCGAAAAGATCGATCTCGGCCGCCGTTGCCACCTGCCAGCTTACGGCGATCGGCTCGACGCCGTGGGCGATCAGGCGGCGCGCAGCGCGACGAAACCCGTCGAGGTCGGTCTCCCCGGCCAAAGTGACGCAGTGCGGTCCGGCGCTGTTGGTCGGCATCGCGGCCGAGGACGTCAGAACAGCGCCGCCTGCTGCGGCGGTGGGCGCAGCCGCGCGGCCAGGCCGGCGGCGTCGAGGCTGGCGCCGGGATGATGCCCGCCGACGCACACGAAGGGCATCACCTTGGCGAGCGGCACCCGCAGCCGCGACAGGTCGTCGAGCCGCAGCGTGCGGGCGCGCCTCGCCTGCACCAGCCGCTGCACCGAGCGCACGCCGAGGCCGGGCACGCGCAGCAGCAATTCTTGCGGGGCGCGGTTCAGGTCGACCGGAAAGCGCTCGCGGTGCGCCAGCGCCCAGGCCAGCTTGGGGTCGATGTCGAGCGCGAGCATGCCGTCGTCGGCGCCGACGATCTCGTCGTGCGCATAGCCGTAAAAGCGCATCAGCCAGTCGGCCTGGTAGAGCCGGTGCTCGCGCACCAGCGGCGGCGGCTTGGACGGCAGGCCGCGCGGCGCGTCGGGGATCGGGCTGAAGGCCGAGTAATAGACCCGCTTGAGCCGGTACGCGCCGTAGAGGTTGGCGCTGGTCGACAGGATGGCGCGGTCGTCGGCGGCGTCGGCGCCGACGATCATCTGCGTGCTCTGGCCGGCCGGCGCGAAGGGCGGCGCCTTGGCGCGGCGCGGCGCGACCGCCGGCTGCGAGGTCGGCGGCGGCGGGCGGGCGGCCGTCTTTGCGTCGTCGATGTGGATGCGCAGCCGCGCCATCGAGCGGCGGATCGCCGCACCGTCCTTCTCGGGCGCCAGGGCGTCGAGGCCGGCGACCGTCGGCAGCTCGATGTTGATGCTCAGCCGGTCGGCGTAGCGGCCGGCGCGCGCCAGCAGTTCGGGGCTGGCCTCGGGGATGGTCTTGAGGTGGATGTAGCCGCGAAAGTCGTGCTCCTCGCGCAGCACCCGGGCGACCTCGACCACCTGCTCCATCGTGTAGTCGGGGCTGCGGATGATCCCGGTACTGAGGAACCGGCCCTCGATGCAGTTGCGGCGGTAGAAGTCGAGCGTGAGCTGCACCACCTCGTCGACGCTGAAGCGGGCGCGCTGCACGTTGCTGCTGACCCGGTTGATGCAGTACAGGCAGTCGTAGAGGCAGTGGTTGGTCAGCAGGATTTTCAGCAGCGAGATGCAGCGGCCGTCGGGCGCATAGCTGTGGCAGATGCCGGAGCCCTCGGTCGAGCCGATGCCGCGGCCGCCGATCGAGTCGCGCTTGGAGGTGCCGCTGGACGAGCACGACGCGTCGTACTTGGCGGCGTCGGCGAGTACGGCGAGCTTTTGCTGGATGTCCACGGGCGGGGGCCGGCGCAGCGTGCGCGCCGATGAGTGCAACAACTGTATGAATATACAGTTTCATGCCGCGTGAGCACCGGCCGGCATACCCATGACCCCGAGGTTCGCCCGGGATGCTCCGGCCATCCGATTCCCTACACTGCACGGGTGCGTCCCTGCTCACGAGGCGGACGGCGCACGTCGAGACCCCCCACCGATCCCCTGGAGAGAGTTGAACGATGAATGCCCCCCTGCCCGAGGCGATCCGCAAGGCGCTCGAGACCGTCAGCCTGGACGACAAGTACGCGCTCGAGCACGGCCGCGCCTTCATGAGCGGCACCCAGGCGCTGGTGCGACTGCCGATGCTGCAGAAGAAGCGCGATGCGATGAACGGCCTGAATACGGCGGGCTTCATCAGCGGCTACCGCGGCTCGCCACTCGGCGGTTACGACCAGGCGCTGTGGAGCGCGAAAAAGCACCTGGCGGCGCAGAACATCGTGTTCCAGCCGGGCGTCAACGAGGAGCTGGCGGCGACCGCGGTCTGGGGCTCGCAGCAGCTCGACCTTTATCCGCAATCGAACAAGTTCGACGGCGTCTTCGGCATCTGGTACGGCAAGGGCCCGGGCGTCGACCGTTGCTCGGACGTATTCAAGCACGCCAACATGGCCGGCACCAGCAAGCACGGCGGCGTGATCGCGCTGGCCGGCGACGACCACATCGCCAAGAGCAGCACCGCGGCGCACCAGAGCGACCACATCTTCAAGGCCTGCGGCCTGCCGGTGTTCTTTCCCTCGAGCGTGCAGGACATCCTCGACATGGGCCTGCACGCGTTTGCGATGAGCCGCTTCGCCGGCGTCTGGTCGGGCATGAAGACGATCCAGGAGATCGTCGAGTCGTCGGCCAGCGTATTCGTCGATCCCGACCGCGTCGACATCGTCCTGCCCGAGGACTTCGCGATGCCGCCGGGCGGCGTGCACATCCGCTGGCCGGATGCGGCACTGGTGCAGGAGTCGCGTCTCTTCGATTTCAAGTGGTACGCCGCCCTCGCCTACGTGCGCGCCAACAAGCTCAACCACAACGTCATCGAAGGCCCGAACGACCGCTTCGGCATCATGGCCTCGGGCAAGGCCTACAACGACACCCGCCAGGCGCTGTCCGACCTCGGCCTCGACGACGCGACCTGCCGGCGCCTGGGTATCCGGGTCCACAAGGTCAACGTGGTGTGGCCGCTCGAAGCGACCATCACGCGCGACTTCGCGCTGGGCCTGCAAGAGATCCTGGTCGTCGAGGAAAAGCGCCAGGTCATCGAATACCAGTTGAAGGAAGAGCTTTACAACTGGCGCTCCGACGTGCGGCCCAACGTGCTCGGCAAGTTCGATGACGCCGAGGGCGCCGGAATGACAACGCCCTTCGGGGGCGGCGGCGGCGAGTGGAGCCAGCCGAACCCGAGCCAGAACTGGCTGCTGCGCGCGCAGGCCGACCTGAACCCTGCCCTGATCGCCAAGGCGATCGCCAAGCGGCTGAAGAAGCTCGGCAACGGCACTTGGCTCGACGCCGATACGCTGGCCCGCATCGACACCCGGGTCGCGCTGATCGACGCCAAGGAGCGCAGCCTGGCCGTGATCGACCTGGGCGCCAACCCAGCCGCCGACCGCACGCCCTTCTTCTGCAGCGGCTGCCCGCACAACAC
>JBDSZM010000063.1:0-3014 GCA_039925165.1 Burkholderiaceae bacterium | reverse complement strand
TTCCTGTGCTCGCCGGCCGCTGCCTTCGGCACCGGCGTGGTGCTGCCGGTCGACGGCGGCTCCCTGATCGGCTGAACTTCGGAGACCCGCATGGAACCGACCCGACCCGACGACAAGTGGACCCCTTATCGCCACCCGCAGCCCGCCGGCATGCGGCCCGACCTGGTGGTGGCCGACGCCGTGCCCGAGGACGAGCGGGTCTGGGTGCCGGTCGACGAGCAAGTCTGGTTTCGTCCGCTGTTGCTGTCGCTGTCGACCGGCTACTGGGTCAACCTGCTGCGGGTGCGCCGCGCCGGCGTGCTGTCGCGGCACCGGCACGTGCAGCCGGTGCACGGCTACGTGATCAAGGGCGAGTGGCGCTACCTCGAGCACGACTGGGTCGCGACCGAAGGCGCCTACGTCTACGAGCCGCCCGGCGAGACCCACACCCTCGTCGTCGACCCGCACGTGGCCGAGATGATCACCCTGTTCCAGGTCAACGGCGCGATGGTCTATGTCGATCCGGACGGCAAGGTGACCGGCCACGATGATGTCTTCACGCGGCTCGAACGCTGCCGCGCGCACTACGAGCGGGTCGGGCTGGGCGCCGACTACGTCGAGCGCTTCATGCGCTGATCAGCGCCGGGGTCCCGCGACCTGCAGCAGCTGCGCCACCACGGCCGCGGCGATCACCTCGGGCTGCTGGCCTTCGATGCCGGCCACGCCGATCGGGCAGGTGATGCGTTCGATCAGCGCTGGCTCGATGCCGCGCTCGGCCAGTCGGTGGGCGAAGCGCTGGCGCTTGGTGCGCGAGCCGATGAGGCCGAGCCAGGCGAAGTCGGCGCGACGCAGGACCGCCTCGGTGATCGCCAGGTCGAGGTCGTGGCGGTGCGTCAGCACCAGGAAGCACGCGCCGGGCGGGGCGCTCGCGACCTCGCCGTCGGCGCCGTCGGTGCAGCAGCGCGCGACCGACGCCGCCATCGGCCGGGCCAGCAGGTCGGCCGCCGCGGCGAACTCGTCGTCACGGGCATCGATCCAGTCGACCCGCACCCGCAGCGGCGCCAGCGCGCGCACGATGGCGCGACCGACATGGCCGGCACCGTGCAACTGCAGGTGGAACCACGCCGGCTCGACCGGCCAGGCGGCGAGCGTGGCGGCATCGAGCGGCGCAAAGCGCAGCGTGACCGCGCCGCCGCAGCATTGGCCGAGGGCCGGGCCGAGCGGGTAGTGCGCAACCGCCGGGACGTCGGTGGCACCGGCGAGCAGCGCCCGGGCCTGCTCGATCGCCTTCCACTCGAGGTGGCCGCCACCCAGCGTGCCAACGCAGTCGTCGGCGCCGACCAGCATCCGCGTGCCCACGCCGCGTGGCACCGAGCCGCGGGCCTGCGTCACGTCGATCACGGTCGCCGGTACGCCGCGCGCGAGCCACCGCGCCGCGGCGTCGCGCGGATCGGTCATGGGCGCGCCGGCGCCGTCGCCTGTTGCTGCACCGCGCCCAGCGCATCGAGGATCGCTTCGGGCGTCGCCGGCGCGCGCAGCGGCGGATCGACCCGGTGCCCGCCGACGGCCGAGACCGCATCGCGGATCGCGAAGAAGACCGAGAACGGCAGCAGCAGTGGCGGCTCGCCGACCGCCTTGCTGCGCTGGATGCTGTCCTCGACGTTGTCGGCCTGGTAGAGCCGCACGTCGAACACCGGCGGGCAGTCGTTGGCGGTCGGAATCTTGTAGGTGCTGGGCGCGTGCGTCGTCAGCCTGCCCGCCTTGGGAGTGCCGTCGGCCGGGTGCCAGACCAGCTCCTCGGTCGTCAGCCAGCCCATGCCCTGGATGAAGGCGCCTTCGATCTGGCCCAGGTCGATGGCGGGGTTGAGCGATCGACCGGCATCGTGCAACACATCGGCGCGCAGCAACCGCCACTCGCCGGTCAGCGTATCGACCACGACCTCGCTGACCGCCGCGCCATACGCGAAGTAGAAGAACGGCCGGCCCTGCATCGTCGTCGCGTCCCAGCTCAGGCCGGGCGTGGCATAGAACCCGTCGGACCAGAGCTGCACGCGGTCCAGGTAGGCGCGCTCGACCGCCTCGGTGAAACGCAGGCGCCGCCCGCCGACCTCGACGTGGTCGGCCGCGAAGCGCACTGCCGACGCCGCGCCGCCGTGCGCGGCGGCCAGGCAGGCCGCGATGCGGTCGCGGATCTGCCGCGCCGCGTCCTGCGCCGCCTTGCCGTTCAGGTCCGAGCCGGTCGAGGCCGCGGTGGCCGAGGTGTTGGCGACCTTGTGGGTGTCGGTCGCAGTCACGCGCACCTGCGCGAGGGCTATGCCCAGTTCGTGGGCCACCACCTGCGCCACCTTGGTGTGAAGGCCCTGCCCCATCTCGGTGCCGCCGTGGTTCACCAGCACCGAGCCGTCGCGGTACACGTGCACCAGCGCACCGGCCTGGTTGAGGTGCTTGAGGTTGAACGAGATGCCGAACTTGACCGGCGTCAGCGCCAGGCCGCGCTTCAGCACCGGGCTGGTCGTGTTGCTCGCCGCGATCGCGGCGCGCCGGCGCACGTAGTCGCTGCTCGCGACCAGGGCGTCGACCAGCGGGTGCAGGATGTTGTCGGTGACGCGCTGGCCGTAAGGCGTCACGTCACGCTCACCGACGCCGTAGAAGTTGGCGCGCCGCACCGCCAGCGGGTCGAGCCCCAGGCGGCGCGCGATGCTGTCGAGCAGCGACTCGATCGCGATCGCGCCCTGCGGTCCGCCAAAGCCGCGGAAGGCGGTGTTGCTCTGGGTGTTTGTCTTGCCCGAGTAGCCGTGCATCGCGACTGCCGGCAGCCAGTAGGCGTTGTCGAAGTGGCACAGCGCGCGCGTCATCACCGGCCCCGACAGGTCGGCCGAGTGGCCGGCGCGCGAGACCATCGTCACCTCGACCCCGAGCACGCGCCCGTCGTCGTCGTAGCCGCACTCGATCTCGTACCAGAAGCAGTGGCGCCGGCCGGTGACGAGGAAGTCGTCGTCGCGGTCCAGGCGCAGCTTGACCGGCCGTTGCAGCTT
>JBDSZM010000062.1:0-4772 GCA_039925165.1 Burkholderiaceae bacterium | reverse complement strand
GAGAGCGAAGCGCGCACGTCCGAACCGCGCGATCCCGCCCGGGCACCCAACCTCGATCTCGCGCCCTGAGCGGATGCGGCACGCGCGCACCCGGTGTTCACCGTCCTGATCCCGGCGCGGCTCGCGTCGACCCGCTTGCCGCGCAAGCCGCTGGCCGACATCGGCGGCCTGCCCATGATCGTGCGGGTGGCTCGGCGTGCCGCCCTGTCCGGCGCGCAGTCGGTCGTGGTCGCGGCCGACGATGCCGAGATCGTGACCGCCTGCGAACGCCACGGTGTGCGCGCGATCCTCACGCGCTCCGACCACTCGAGTGGCAGCGACCGATTGGCCGAAGCGTGCGAGCGCCTGGCGCTGGACGCCGAGGACAAGGTCGTCAACGTCCAGGGCGACGAGCCGCTCATCGAGCCCGCGCTGATCGACGCGTGCGCAGACCTGCTCGACCGACACGCCGACTGCGTCATGAGCACGGCCGCGCACCCGATCGCCGATGCCGACGAACTTCGGAACCCCAACGTCGTCAAGGTCGTGCTCGACGCACAGGGTCGGGCGCTCTACTTCTCGCGCGCGCCGATCCCGTGGTGGCGCGACGCTGGCAGCGCGGGCACGACGCCGATCTCCGACCCGCCGCCGCTGCGCCACATCGGCGTGTACGCCTACCGCGCAGGCTTCCTGAGGAGGTACGCCGCACTGGCGCCGAGCCCACTCGAAGGCATCGAATCGCTCGAGCAGTTGCGGGTGCTGTGGCACGGCGAGCGCATTGCGGTGCACCTGTCGCACACAGCGCCGGCGCCGGGCGTCGACACCCCTCAAGACCTGGAGCGCGTGCGCGGGCTGGTCGGTCGCTGAAGTCCGCGGCCCGTGTCGATGCGACGAAAGACGCATGGTATTCTCGTTGCGAGATCGCGCGCAGCAGGCGCCGGCCACGTCGCAGCAGACGACAAACACGAGGAGAACCATGAGATTGATACTGCTGGGCGCCCCGGGCGCGGGCAAGGGCACCCAAGCCGTCGCGATCTGCCGAAGATTCTCGATCCCTCAGATTTCCACCGGCGACATGCTGCGTGCCGCAGTCACGGCAGGCAGCCCGATGGGGATGGCCGCGAAGAAAATCATGGACTCGGGCGCGCTCGTCAACGACGACATCATCATCGGCCTGGTGAATGAGCGCATCACCCAGCCCGATTGCGCCAACGGATTTCTCTTCGACGGCTTTCCGCGCACCCTCCCGCAGGCGGATGCACTCAAGGACGCCGGCATCAAGCTCGACTATGTGCTCGAGATCGACGTGCCGGACGCGGCCATCGTCGAACGCATCAGCGGCCGGCGCGTGCACGCCAGTTCCGGCCGCAGCTATCACCTCACCTTCCATCCGCCGCGCGACGCCGGCAAGGACGACGTCACGGGCGAGGCGCTGATGCAGCGCGACGACGACAAGGAGGAGACGGTCAAGAAGCGTCTGGCGGTCTACCAGAGCCAAACTCGCCCGCTGATCGACTACTACTCGCGCTGGTCCGCCAGCGGCGATGCGGCGGCACCCCGGTACCGCAAGATCGACGGCAGCGGCAGCGTCGACGAGATCAGCGCGCGGGCGCTGGCGGCGCTCGGCTGATCCGCACCAGGAGCACACGCATGGACATCGCAGGCAAGGTATTCGTGGTCAGCGGCGGCGCCTCGGGCCTGGGCGAAGGCGCGGCGCGGATGCTGGCTGGGCACGGTGCCACGGTCGTGATCGCCGATCTGCAAACGGACAAGGGTCAGGCGCTGGCCGCGCAGATCCAGGGCGCGTTCGTGCGCTGCGACGTGAGCCAGGAAGCCGATGCGCAGGCCGTGGTCACCCAAGCGACGGCGCTGGGCAAGCTGGTGGGCCTGGTCAACTGCGCCGGCATCGGGCCGGCTTCGAAGACTGTGGGACGCGACGGGGCGCATCCGCTCGCGCTGTTCTCGAAGGTGATCTCGGTCAACCTGATCGGCAGCTTCAACATGATCCGGCTGTGCGCCGAGGCGATGAGCCGCAACGTGCCCGAGCCCACTGGCGAGCGCGGGGTGCTGATCTCGACCGCGAGCGTCGCGGCCTACGACGGCCAGATCGGACAGGCGGCGTACTCGGCGTCCAAGGGTGGGATCGTCGGCATGACGTTGCCGATCGCACGCGACCTGGCGCGCAACGGGATTCGCAACATGACGATCGCACCCGGCATCTTCGGCACGCCCATGCTCTTCGGCATGCCGCAGGAAGTGCAGGATGCACTCGCCGCCGGCGTGCCGTTCCCGAGCCGTCTGGGCACGCCCGCCGATTACGCCAAGCTGGTGCACCAGATCATCACCAACGAGATGCTCAACGGCGAGGTGATCCGTCTCGACGGCGCGATCCGGCTCGCACCGAAGTAGCGGTCGGCCGGCCCCGGCCGCGCGACCGGGTGGCAACGATCAGCCCTTGCGTCGCAGGTGCAGCGACCAGAGGCGCGCCAGATCGGCGCTGCCGTCGGCACCCCCGACGCTCTTGAAGGTCGTCAGCGCCTTGGCGATGTCGCCGGCCGCGGACTGGGCCACAGCCAGGTGCAGCTTGGCATCCTCGGCGCGTTTGAGCCCGCCCTTGGCGATGCCCTGCTGCAGCGTCTGCAGGCCTTGCGCGCCCTGGCCGTTGAAGACCTGGTTCATGCCGACCGTCACGAGCGCGTTGCCGTCCTTGGCGGCCCGGGCCTGGGCCTCGTCGGCGGCGAGGGTCTTCTTTTCGTCGTCGAGTGTCTTCTGGACCAGGTCGCGCAGGCGCTGGTGCCGGGCCGCTTCCGGACCCACCCCCAGGATCTTCGCGGCGATCCCCTTCTCGAGCACCTGCCGGGCCTCCGCCGGGAAGCCGGCTTGCAACGACAACTGCGCCATCTCCATGAAGTCGCCCGGTGCGCTCATGCTGCCAGTCGCCAGCGAGAGACGGTAGGCATCGAGCGCGAAGCGATCGCTGAAGCCCGACTTGCGCTGCATCCGGCTCAGCAGGTCGACCCAGTACTCTTTCTTGGGATAGTAGGTGACGAGCTTTTCGACCGCGTGCACATAGGCGTTGGTATCGTTTTGCTTGAGCGCCGCGTTGAGCAGAAGCTTGAGCCGGTCCTCGGAAGGCGTGCCGCCCGCCTTCTCCGTCGCCTGAACCTCGGCGCTGAGCTCCTTGGCCGCCCCGGCGTAATCGCCGGCCAGATACTGGCTCTGGATCAGCATGGTGCGGATCGCCGGACTGGTGCCGCCATCGCGGAAATAGCGCTGCGACCACTGCATCGACTTGCTGTACTCGCGGGCCCGGTAATAGGAACCGGCGATCGACTCGACCATCTTGAGCTTGTCGCCCGCGGAGATCTTGGGCGAACCGCTGATCGCCTCGTACGAACGCGCGGCCAAGTCCGCATCGCCCGCGCCCGAAGCCGCGGCCATGCGCATGCGCTCGATCGTCAGGCTCTCGTTCGCGCTCTTGCCGCCGACGGCGTCGGCATCCCGCACCTTCGCCAGCGCTTCCTTGTAGCGCCCGGACTTCACCAGTTCCTGGGCGGCCTGCAAGGGCTTGCCCACTTCCGGACGCAGGGATTCCTGCGCGCCGGCGAGGGTCATGCCGGTGGCCAGCAGACCCGCCACCGCCGCCTGGATCATCGAATGCTTCATGGTGTGCTGCACGCGCCTATTTGACGAACTGCTCGTTGCCGACGATGCCGAGCTTGGTGACGCCGAGCTTCTGCGCACTTGCCATCACCATCGCGACCGACTTGTACTCAACGAGTTTGTTGGGCCGCAGGTGGACCTCCGGCTGATCCGCGATCGCCGCGGTCTGGCGCAGCCGGTCCTCGAGCAGCGCGCGCGACGCCATGGCCTCGCCATTCCACAGCACCGTGCCGTCGAAGTCGATGTCGATCGTCACCACGATCGGCGGCGACGTCGGCGGCGGCGGGTTGCCGGCCGGCATGTTGAGGTTGACCGAGTGGAGCTGGATCGGGATCGTGATGATGAGCATGATGATCAGCACCAGCATCACGTCGATCAGCGGCGTGGTGTTGATGTCGATCATCACCTCGGGATCGCCCGAGCCGGAGCCCGAGCCGACGTTCATGGCCATGCGTGTACTCCTCCGCCTAGCCTTTGGGGGGCGGCTCGGTGACGAAACTGATTTTCATGATGCCGGCGCGCTGGCACGCGAACACCACGCGACCGATCGACTCATAGCGAGCCTTCTCGTCGCCGCGGATGTGGATCTCGGGCTGCGGGTTCAGCACACCGACCTTGGCCAGCCGCTGGAACAGCGCTTCACTGTCCGCCACCGACTGTCCGTTCCAGAAGATGTCGCCCTCTCGGTTGACCGAAACCTCGATGTTTTCGGGCTTGGTCTGACGCGCGATGTTCTCCTCTTTGGGCAGACTCATCGGCACGGTCTGCGTCACGACCGGGATCGTGATCAGGAAGATGATCAGCAACACCAGCATCACGTCGACCAGCGGCGTGGTGTTGATGGTGGCGTTGATCTCGTCCTCGTCGCCGGACGAGCCGACATTCATGGCCATCGCGTTGCTCCCGGTTCGGCGCTCAGCGGACAGCCGCCGTCTTGGCGCCCATCAGAACGCCGTGCACGTCGGCGCCGAAGCCGCGCACCGCTTCCATCGTGACCTTGTTGCGTCGCACCAGCCAGTTGTAGCCGAGCACCGCAGGCACCGCGACCGCGAGACCGATGGCCGTCATGATCAGCGCCTCGCCCACCGGGCCGGCGACCTTGTCGATCGAGGCCTGACCGGCAATGCCGA
>JBDSZM010000061.1:0-4456 GCA_039925165.1 Burkholderiaceae bacterium | reverse complement strand
GCCTCGGCTACCTGCCGCAGGAGGCGTCGATCTTTCGCAAGCTGACGGTCGAGGAGAACATCCGCGCCGTGCTGGAGCTGCAGTTCGACGCCGAAGGCAAGCCCTACCGGCCGGCGCTGATCGAGACGCTGCTGAACGGACTGCTGGGCGACCTCGGAATCGAGAAGCTGCGCGCCTCGCCGGCGCCGGCGCTGTCCGGCGGCGAACGCCGGCGCGTCGAGATCGCCCGTGCGCTGGCGACCCAGCCGCGCTTCATCCTGCTCGACGAGCCCTTCGCCGGCGTCGACCCGATCGCGGTGATCGAGATCCAGCGCATCATCGGTTTCCTGAAGTCTCGCGGGATCGGCGTGCTGATCACCGACCACAACGTGCGAGAGACGCTCGGCATCTGCGACCGCGCCTACATCATCAGCGACGGCCGGGTGCTGGCCGAAGGCACGCCGGCCGAGATCGTCGCCAACGCCGACGTGCGCAAGGTGTACCTCGGCGAACACTTCCGAATGTGACGATGAGCCCCCGAGCTTGTGGCTGCGCCAATTCGCTACCTCCCGAGGGGGCCGCGCCGCGCCTTGGAGCGGTCCCGCGGCGGGGCGGCCGACCATGAAACCGTCGTTGCAGGTCCGCCTGTCGCAGCACCTGGCGCTCACGCCCCAGCTGCAGCAATCGATCCGACTGCTGCAGCTCTCGACGCTCGAGTTGCACCAGGAAGTCGAGCAGATGCTCGAGCAGAACCCGTTTCTAGAGACCGACGACGACGCCGGGCCTGCCTTCGAGCCGCTCGCCGAACGCCTGACGCCGGCCGAGCGGGCCGGCGAGCGCGAGACCGAGCGCGCGGCGACCGACAGCGCCGCTGAAGCCAGCGGCGATGCCGGCGGTGGCGACGACACACCGGGCGTCGACAGCGCCGAGTTCGGCACCACCGAGCGCGAGGACTGGGAGAACGGCACCGAACGCGAAGACTTCGACGGCATCCGCGAGACGCCCGGCAAGTCGAGCGCCAGCAACGACGGCGAGGACTTCGACGGCCAGGACCGCGACACCCCGAGCGTGAGCCTGCAGGACCACTTGCGCGAGCAGCTGTCGGGCATGCACCTGCCGCCGTCCGACGCGGCCGCGGTGCAGGTGCTGATCGAGTCGCTCGACGACGACGGCTATCTCGACGGCAGCATCGAGGAGATCGCCGACCTGCTGTCCGCACCCGACGCCGACAACGAGGCGCGCGAAGAGCTGCTGGCGCAGCTGCGATGCGGCTTGCGCTGGCTGCAGAGCATGGAGCCGACCGGCGTCGGCGGCCATGACCTGGCCGAGTGCCTGACGCTGCAGCTGCGCGCCCGCCCGCGCAGCGAGTGCCAGGTGATCGCGATCATGATCTGCAAGCAGCACCTGGAGCTGCTGGCGCGGCGCGACATGAAGCGGCTGATGGCCGCCACCGGCGCGGACGAGACGCTGCTGCGCGAGGCCGAGACCGCGATCAAGACGCTCGAGCCCAAGCCGGGCCGGCGCTTCGCCCGCGCCGAGGCCAACATCATCATCCCCGACGTGATCGTGATGAAGTCCGGCCGCGGCTGGAAAGTGGTGCTCAACCCCGACGTGATGCCCAAGCTGCGCATCAACGACCTGTACGCGAACGCGATCCGGCACCAGCGCGGCGGCGGCCCGAACCAGCTCAACGGCGCGGGGCCGGGCCTGTCGGCGCGGCTGCAGGAGGCGCGCTGGTTCATGAAGAACATCCTGCAGCGCTTCGACACCATCCAGCGGGTTTCGCAGGCGATCGTCGAGCGGCAGAAGAATTTCCTGAGCCACGGCGCGATCGCGATGAAACCGCTGGTGCTGCGCGAGATCGCCGACGAACTGGGGCTGCACGAGTCGACCATCTCGCGCGTCACCACCGCCAAGTACATGACGACGCCGTACGGCACCTTCGAGCTGAAATACTTCTTCGGCTCGTCGCTGAATACCGATTCGGGCGGCAACGCTTCGAGCACCGCGGTGCGGGCGCTCATCAAGCAGCTGGTGGCGGCCGAGGATCTCGCCAAGCCGCTGTCCGACAGCCAGCTCTCGCTGATGCTCGAGGAGCAGGGCATCCATGTGGCGCGTCGCACCGTCGCCAAGTACCGCGAGGCGCTGCGCATCGCGCCCGCCAACCTGCGCAAGGCGATGTGATGCGGCACCGGCCGCGCGGGACGCGCCGCTCCTAGCCGCGATGGCGCTCCCCCTGTTCCTGCCGTGCGCCGGCGGCGTCGAGGAATGGCTCGGCGCCGAGATCGCCGCGCTGATGCCCGGCGTGCCATTGCGGCGCGTGCGTGGCGGTGTCGGTCTCGACGGCGAGGCGGCCGACGTGATGCGGCTGAACCTGCACACCCGGCTCGCCCAGCGCGTGCTGGCCGAGGTGGCGCACGGCGAGTACCGCGACGAGCACGACCTGTATGCGCTGGCGCGCGGCGTCGACTGGACCCAGTGGATCACCCCCGGCCACACGCTGCGGGTCGACACCACCGCGCAGCACAGCCCGCTGCGCAGCCTCAATTTCGCCGCGCTGCGGATCAAGGACGCGGTCTGCGACGCCCTGCGCGACGCCACCGGCGAGCGCCCGAGCGTGGCGCTGCGCGGGCCCGACCTGCCGCTGGTGCTGCACCTGGGCGAGACCCATGCCACGCTCTACGTCGACACCTCCGGCGAGTCGCTGTTCAAACGCGGCTGGCGCGAGGACGTGGGCGAGGCGCCGCTGAAGGAAACGCTGGCCGCCGCGATGCTGGCCGCCGCCGGCTGGCACGGCCGCCCCGACGCCGGCGGCGCGCTGCACGACCCGATGTGCGGCTCCGGCACGATCGCGATCGAGGCCGCGCAGATCGCCTGCGGCATCGCGCCCGGCCTGCAGCGCCGCTACGCGTTCGAGCGCACGCTGCCATTCTCGGGCGACGCCATGCGCGCCCAGTTGCAGCGCCTGCGCAGTCAGGCGCAGGCGGCCGTCCATGCACCCGAAGTGCCGATCCACGCCAGCGATGTCTCACAGCGGATGGTCGACTTCGCGCGCCGCAACGCGCAGCGTGCCGGTGTCGCGCACGCGATCGAGTTCCACGGCGGCGACGCGCTGGAGCGGTCGGCGCCGGCGCTGCCGCCGGACCTGCCGGGCACGCTGATGGTCAACCCGCCGTATGGCGAGCGCATCGAGGCCGCCGGCAAGCGGGCCGCGTCGCCGGCCCGTGCGCACGGCGCCAACGAGACGGCCCTGCCCGACGACTTCGCGATCCGGCTGTCTGCGCACTGGAAGCGCGCCTACACCCTGCACCCCGCCGGGTGGACGGCCTGGGTGCTGAGTCCGGACCTGCGGCTGCCGTCGTCGATGCGGCTGAAGGCGTCGCGCCGGGTCCCGCTGTGGAACGGCCCGATCGAGTGCCGGCTCTTCCGCTTCGACCTGGTGGCCGGATCGGCCCGTACCGGCCACGCGCCACCCGCCTGACGTGTAGGCCGTGCGCCGGACGGTCGGCCAAGCCGCCAGGCCGGCGTAGGCATCGTCTGAAAGCGCGCCGCCTTGCGAGTCTGCGCACGTCGTTTGCTGACGTCTTTGGAGGCGCATCGCCCGATGCGCCCGCATTCAAAACGAAGGAGCAAACCCTATGGCTACCGCCAACAAGACCGCCTCGAAAGCCGCGCCCAAGGCGGGCGCCAAAACCGACGCCCTCTCGCTGCTGACTCAGGACCACGCCGCCGTCAAGGCGCTGTTCAAGAAATACGAACAGCTGTGCAAGCAAGACGCCGACGGCGCCGACAAGCAGGCCGTCGCGATGGAGATCTGCGCCCAACTGACCGCGCACGCCACGGTCGAGGAGGAGATCTTCTATCCGGCCGCGCGCTCCGAGAAAACCGACGACCTGCTCGACGAGGCCGAGGTCGAGCACGCGAGCGCCAAAGACCTGATCGCGCAGATCGAGGGCATGGAGCCCGAAGACGATCTCTACGACGCCAAGGTGACGGTGCTGGGCGAGTACATCGACCATCACGTCAAGGAAGAGGAAGGCGAGATGTTCACCAAGGTCAAGGCCCTCAAGCTCGACCTCGAGGAGCTCGGTGCGCAGATGCAGGCGCGCAAGGAAGAACTGCTGGCCGACCTGGACAGCTGAGCGTCAGGCCGCTGGCAGCCGCCGACGCAGGGTGCGCTGGCCGAGCGCCAGCCACCCCAGCGCCGCGGCGGTCAGCAAGACCGGCACGACCGAGCCGACGTTGAGCCAGGTCCAGCCACTGGTGGTGACGAGTGCGCCCGAACTGAAGCTGGTCACCGTCATGGTGGTAAAGATGACAGTATCCATTGCCGCTTGCGCGGTCGTTCGCTCCTCGCTGCGGTAGGCCTGCGTGAAGAGGGTGGTTCCGCCGATGAAGAGGAAGTTCCAGCCCACGCCGAGCGCTGCCAGCGCGACCGCGAATCGCATCACCTCGACCCCCGACAGTGCAACCACGA
>JBDSZM010000060.1:0-3949 GCA_039925165.1 Burkholderiaceae bacterium | reverse complement strand
GTGCGCGAGGCCTACCGCTACGCCGACGAGGCCCATCTCGGACAGTTCCGCGACAGCGGCGAGCCCTACATCACGCATCCGATCGCGGTGGCCGGCCTGTGCGCCGAATGGAAGCTCGACGCCCAGGCCATCATGGCCGCGCTGATGCACGACGCGATGGAGGATTGCGGCATCACCAAGGCCGAGCTGATCGAGCGTTTCGGCGCACCCACGGCCGAACTGGTCGACGGCCTGACCAAGCTCGACAAGCTGCGCTTCTCGACCCGCGAGGAGTCGCAGGCCGAGTCGTTCCGCAAGATGCTGCTGGCGATGGCGCGCGACGTGCGCGTGATCCTCATCAAGCTCGCCGACCGGCTGCACAACATGCGCACCATCGGCGCGGTGCCGACGCCCAAGCGGGCCCGCATCGCCGCCGAAACGCTCGAGATCTATGCCCCGATCGCGCACCGGCTGGGCCTGAACCAGACCTACCGCGAGCTGCAGGAACTGTCGTTCCAGAACCTGCAGCCGTGGCGCCACGCGGCGCTGTCGAAGGCAGTGCAAAAGGCGCGCGGGCACCGGCGTGACATCGTCGAGCGGATCCAGCGCGAGGTCGAAAAGTCGCTCGCGCAGGCCGGGCTGCAGGTGCAGGTCTACGGGCGCGAGAAGACGCTGCACTCGATCTACACCAAGATGCGCGAGAAGCACCTCAGCTTCGCGCAGGTCAACGATATCTTCGGCTTCCGGATCGTGGTCGACACCCTGCCCCAGTGCTACCTGGCGATGGGCGCGCTGCACCAGCTGTACAAGCCGATGCCGGGACGCTTCAAGGACTACATCGCGATCCCCAAGGCCAACGGCTACCAGTCGCTGCACACCACCCTGGTCAGTCCGCTCGGCACCGCGGTCGAGTTCCAGATCCGCACCGGGCAGATGCATTCGGTCGCCGAGTCCGGCATCGCTGCGCACTGGCTCTACAAGGGCGACGCCGACAGCGAGCCGGCGCATGCCCAGGAGGCGCAGCGCCTGGGCGCGATGTGGCTGCAGTCGCTGATCGACATCCAGGACGACACGCGCGACGCGAGCGAATTTCTCGAGCACGTCAAGATCGATCTGTTTCCGGACGCGGTCTATGTCTTCACCCCCAAGTCGAAGATCCTCGCCCTGCCGCGCGGCGCCACCCCGGTCGACTTTGCCTATGCCATCCACTCCGACGTCGGCGACCACTGCGTGGCGGCCAAGGTCAATGGCGAGCCGGTCGCCCTGCGCACCGAACTGCGCAGCGGCGACGTGGTCGAGATCGTCAGCGCACCCGGTGCGCGCCCGAACCCGGCCTGGCTCAACTCGGTGCGCACCGGGCGCGCGCGCTCGAAGATCCGGCACTACCTGAAGAACATGGAGCAAGAGGAGTCGCAGGCGCTCGGCGAGAAGATGCTCGCCCAGGCCCTGCGCGCGCAAGGCCTGGCGATGCCGGACAGCGAAGGCGCGGGCGCCGCAGTCTGGCAGCATCTCACGCGCTGGAGCGGCAACCGCACCCGCGGCGACCTGTACACCGACATCGGCCTGGGTCGCAAGATTGCGCAGATCGTGGCCAAGCGGCTCGCGCACATCCTGGCCGAGCACGGCACCCGGCCCGACCCGGTGACCCTCACCCTCGGCCGCTACGCCGATGACGACAACGCGGCACAAGGCCTGGTCATGCTCGACGGCGCCGAGGGTGCCTCGGTGCAGATGGCGCCGTGCTGCCGGCCGATCCCGGGCGACTCGATCGTCGGCTACCTGGGCCGCGGCGAAGGCCTGATCGTGCACACCAGCGAATGCAGCGTCGGCAAGCGCCTGTCCGAGCGCGACAGCGAGCGCTGGATGGGCGTCGAGTGGGCCGAACAGCCCGCGCGCGCCTTCGAGACCGCGGTGCTCGTGCTGCTGCGCAACGGCAAGGGCGTGCTGGCACAGGTGGCGTCGGCAGTGAGCGAGGTCGAGGCCGACATCACCCACATCGACATGGGTGGCCAGACCGCCGCCGAAATCACCGAACTGCGGCTGCTGATCAGCGTGCGCGACCGTCAGCACTTGGCCGACGTGATCCGCATGCTGTGCCGCTCGGGTGCGGTGCTGCGGGCCTCGCGTGTCAAGCCTTGAGCCGGCCGCAGGCCGGATCAAGGCTTACGCCTTTCACCACCGCTCCCCCTGCCCGCTCCGGGAAGGGGTTCTAGCTGGGTCGACATGCCGCCTTCGGCCGGCCATCACTGCGGTGCGGGATAGCGAACGTCGATGATCTCGAGGGTCTCGAGTCCGCCCGGCGTCATCAGCCGCACCTCGTCGCCCACCCGGACCTTGAGCAGCGCCCGCGCCACCGGCGAGATCCAGCTCACCTCGGCCTGCGCGCTGTCGGCCTCGTCGATGCCCAGGATGGTGACCGTGCGCTCCTCGCCGCGCTGGTTGACGTAGCTGACGGTGGCGCCGAAGAAGACCTGGTCGCCGCCGAACTGCAACGACGGATCGACCACCTCGGCCATTTCGAGCCGGCGCGTGAGGAAGCGGATCCGCCGGTCGATCTCGCGCAGCCGCTTCTTGCCGTAGAGGTAGTCGCCGTTCTCCGAGCGGTCGCCGTTCTTGGCCGCCCACGACACGATCTCGACGATCGACGGCCGCTCGGCATCGAGCAGGTGCATGAGCTCGCCGCGCAGGCGTGCATAGCCCGGCGGCGTCATGTAGTTGCGCGTACCTGCCGGTATTGCCGGCGCGACGATGTCGTCGCGGTCGAGCTCCTCGTCGGCGGCATCGCTTTCGCGGGTGAAGGCCTTGCTCATCGTCGCGAGGTTAACCCGGCCCGGGAGGCGCAGCAGGTCGTGCCGGACCGACGCCGGTCGGCCCACGCCTACCGACGCTGCGCGAGGGTAGCGACCTGCGGCGCCGGCGGCGCGGCGGCGGGTGGCGCGACGAGGGGCGGCGGCAACTCCAGCGCATCGGGTCCGACGGCCGCGAGTTCGGGTCGCAGCAAGCGGTCCTCGGCATCGCGGTTCATCACGATGATGCTGATCCGCCGGTTGGTCGGCCCGTCGGGGTTGCGCGGCTCCAGCGGCAGGCTGGACGCCAGTCCCTGCACCCGCACCACCCGCTGCTCGGGCAGCCCGCCGGCGGCCAGTTCGCGCCGCGACGCATTGGCACGGTCGCTCGACAGCTCCCAGTTGCTGTAGCCGCGCTCGCCGCCACCGAACGGCTGCGCATCGGTATGGCCCTCGACCGTCAGGCGCATCGGCACCTCGGCCAGCACGCCGGCGATCTCGCGCAGCAGCTCACGCATGTAGGGTTTTACGACCGCACTGCCGCTGTCGAACATCGGCCGCTGGTTCTCGTCGACGATCTGGATCCGCAAGCCGTCCGGCGTCAGCTCGAGCCGGATCTGTGGCGCCAGCAGCGCGAGCTTCGGATTGGCGTCGATCGCTGCGGCGACCTTGGCCTTGACCTGCTCGAGCCGCACGGTCTCGCTGCGTTTTTGCTCCTCGCGCAGGCGCAGCAGGTTGACGGTGTTGCGGGGCGCCTCGATGTCGCCGCGCTTGACCTGCCCGCCGGCGCGCGTCAGGTCGGTGCCGCCCCCTTTGATGACGTGCGACGAATCGCCCGAGCCGCTGCCGCTGGACAGCAGCGCAACCTTGAGCGGCGCGTTGAAGAAATCGGCGATGCCCTTCTTGTCGCCCTCGGTGGTCGAGCCGAGCAGCCACATGAGCAAGAAGAACGCCATCATCGCGGTCACGAAGTCGGCATACGCGATCTTCCAGGCGCCGCCGTGGCGGCTGTGGCCGCCCTTCCTGATGCGCTTGATGATGATCGGCTGTAGCTTCTTCGAGTCACCCGCCATATTGAGCCCCCAAGACGCCGACTACAGCGTCGCCCCCCCGAGGGGGAGTGCGGGCCGCTTGGGAGCGGCCCGGCGCTGGCCCGAGCGGAGCCCCCAAGACGCCGACTACAG
>JBDSZM010000059.1:0-8052 GCA_039925165.1 Burkholderiaceae bacterium | reverse complement strand
GCCGTTGCGCCGTCCTGCGCAGGCGGATGTGCGGCGTCGCAGGCACTGATCAGGCACAGCGGCTCGTCGAGGACCGGTAGCAGGTCGAGCGCGCTCGCCGGGGTGGCGTTGTAGACCACCGCGCAATCGATGCGGCCGAGCGTCAGCCATTCGAGCAGATAGGTCGACAGTCCCTCGACCACGCTCAGCGCGGCGCGCGGGTAGCGCTCGCGAAATGCCTGCACCAGCGGACCGGTGAGGCGCCGGCTCACGCTCGGCGGCAGGCCGATCACGAGTCGGCCGGTGGCCGCGCCGCGCTGGTCTTCCAGATCCTGCAGCGCCCGCTCGACCTGCGCCAGGATGATCCGCCCATGCGCCAGCAGCCGCCTGCCGGCTTCGGTCAGTTCGACCCCGCGCCCGGTGCGCTCGAACAGGCTCTGGCGCAATTCGACCTCGAGCAGCCGCACCTGGCGCGAGAGGGCAGGCTGCGCGACCTTGAGCGCATTGGCCGCGCGGGTGAAGCTGCCGAGTTCGGCGACCTGGACGAAGGTTGCCAGTTGATTGAGATCCAAGGGTGGCCTTTCTTATTTTTGTTCTTGCCCGACGGCCGAGCCGGGAGTTCGCCCCGGCGGGCGAGTAACTTTCTTTGCTGCGCCAAACAAAGTCACCAAAGAAAGGCGCTCAACGCCAGCCATGTGATCCCGACGCGTCGGCTAGAAAAGATCATGACTTTTGGGGGTGCGGTATGCACCCTTCGGCGCCACGCCATTGGTCCGGGATTTTTAGGCCGGGAACGGCACCCGCGGCTTGTCTTTAGATCCGCCGGACCAAAAGCCTGGCAACGCGATGTATCGCATGACCTCCCAAAGCTCATGATCTTTTCTAGCCGAAGCGTAGGACTCAAATGGCTGGCGTTAGAGCGCCTTTGCTTTGGTGACTTTCATTTGGCGCGACAAATGAAAGTTACTCGGCCGCCGGGCCGAACACCCGGCTCGGCCTTATGCAGTGGCAAGCGCAACGCGAAGCCATCTCTTATCAAGCGGTTTGAAGCGCGGCCCGCAATGCCTGCGCAGCCCTCAACCCCCCCACCTCGATCCCATTCCAGTTCCGCAGCACCGGCTCGCTCAGCGAGCGCATGAAAACCGACTCCTCATCATCCAACCGCACCAGCGCCTCGATCGCCGCCGCCATCGCGACCTCGGCGGCGCGCGCCGTGGTGCCGTCGTCGATCTTGATCGCGACGCCGAGTCCGGCCTCGGGCAGGGCGGCGCAGTACACGCCCTCGGCGCCGACCTTGCACGCCACGCGCTCGCCCAGGCGCTCCATCACGACGCTGTCGAAGCGCCCGCTGCCCGAGACCATGAAGGGCGCGGCGGCAACCGCCGTGCGCAGGCGGCGTGCGGCGGCGGCATGGCCGGTCGAGAGGCCGACGCCGCTGCCGACGCGTGCAAAGGCGAGGGCCAGTGCGCGCAGCGGGATCGCGTAGGTCGGGATCGAGCAGCCGTCGATGCCGCGCGCCGTGGCGGCGAGGTCGTGGCCGGTCGTGACCTGCAGCGCCGCCGTCACCGCGCGCATCACCGCGTGGTCGGGCTGCGCATAGCCGCGGACGAAGTCGCGAGCACGCTCCGTGCTGCCGGCGAGGTGGCAGCCCAGGCAGACGAAGCCGGCATGCTTGCCCGAGCAGTTGTTGTGCAGCGCGCTCGGGCTGCGGCCGTGCGTCGCGAGTTCGCGCTGCGCGGCTTCGGAATAGGGCCAGTGCGTACCGCATTCGAGCGCGCTCGCATCGAGCCCAGCCTTGGCGAGCATCGCCGCGGCGGTCTGCGCATGCGCCGGCTCGCCGCGGTGCGAAGCGCAGGCCAGCGCCAGTTCGGCATCGCCGAGGCCGAGTGCATCGGCGGCGCCGCTTTCGACCAGCGGCAACGCCTGCAACAGCTTGATCGCCGAGCGCGGAAAGATCGGCCGGTCGATATCGCCGAGGCTCGCGCGCAGGCGGCCGTCGGCGTCGACGACGGCGACCGCGCCGCGGTGTTGCGATTCGACCGCGCAGCCGCGCAGGACGTCGACGAGGATGGGGTTCATGGGCAGACCTTGGGATGGGCCGGGCACTGTAGCGGACGGCTGCGTGCACACTGACGCCATGCCGACCACCGCCGCTCTGCCTGCCCAGCGTGCGTCTGCTGCGCCGACGTCGTTGCGCGGCCGGTGCGCCGCGCGCCTGCCGGGCCTGGTCCTCGCTGCGCTGCTCGCGGCCTGTGCCGCGCCGGGTGGGCCGCCTGCCGATGGCGCCGCGGCGCAACGCCTTGCCGCGGCGATGCGCGGACGCAGCGTCGTCCTGCTCGGCGAGGTGCACGACAACGCGGCGCAGCATGCCTTGCGTGCGCAGGCGCTGCGCCTGTTTCTGGCCGGCGGCGCGCGGCCGGCGCTGCTGCTGGAGATATTCGACCGCGAGCGCCAGGGCGAGATCGATCGCGCGCTCGCCGCGCCGCACGCCGATGTCGAGGCGGCTGTCGAAGCGGTCATCGCGGCCGGCACCGGCGGCATGGCCGGATCGGGTTGGGACTGGCGCTTTTATCGACCCTACCTCGCGCTCGCGGTCGAGCACCGGCTGCCGCTGGTGGCGGTCAATGTCTCGCGCGCCGATGCGCGGCGCGTTGCCTCCGACGGACTGGCATCGCTCGGTTTCGATCCGCTGCTGCCGCCCGATCTGCAGGCCGGGCAGGCGGCGGCCATCGTCGAGGGGCATTGCGGCGCCATCGGCCTGTCGGGCGCGCGGCCGCTGGTCGCGGCGCAGGCCGCGCGCGACCAGTTCATGGCGCGCGCGCTGCAGGGCCACGCCGATCGCGGCGGCGCGCTGCTGCTCGCCGGCAACGGCCATGTGCGGCGCGACCTCGGCGTGGCGCGCTGGCTGCCGCCGTCGCTGCGCGAGCGCAGCTTCGCGGTCGGCCTGCTCGAGCCGGGCACGGCGCGCGTGCCGGCAGGCGCCTACGACCTCGTGGTCGAGACCGCGGCGCAGGCACGCCCGGATCCCTGTCTCGCCTTCGGCCGCGCTGCGCCGGACCGGCCTTGAGCGACGCCCGCGCGCGCGACCTCGCCGGCATCGACTTCACCAGCCGGCCATCGCGCGGCAAGCCGATCACGGTCGCGCACGGGAGGCTGTCGAACGTCGACCTGACTGTCGATCGGATCGACGAGCACGCCGACTTCGACAGCTACACCCGCTGGCTGAACCGCCCCGACCGGTGGCTGGCCGCGTTCGACTTTCCGTTCGGTCTGCCGCGCGAACTGGTCGAGCAACTGGGCTGGCCCACCGCGTGGCCCGAGCTGATGCGCCACTACGCGAGCCTCACGCGCGCCGAGGTGCGCGATACCTTCGCCGCCTTCTGTGCGGCCCGGCCGGTCGGCGCCAAGTTTGCGCACCGCGCCACTGACGGCCCGGCCGGCTCGTCGCCGTCGATGAAGTGGGTCAACCCGCCGGTCGCCTACATGCTGCATGCCGGCGTGCCGCTCCTGATCGCCGCCGGCATCCACCTGCCCGGGTTGCACACCGGCGACCCGGCCCGCGTCGCGCTCGAGGGCTACCCCGGCCTGCTCGCGCGCGAATTGCTCGGCGCGCGTTCGTACAAGAGCGATGCGCCCGCGAAGCAGACCGCGCAGCGGCGGCGCGCACGCATCGACCTGATCGATGCCCTGCGTGCGGGCCGCAGCCGCCTCGGCATACGCCTGTGCGTCAGCGATGTGCAACGCGAGGCGCTGATCGCCGATGCCAGCGCCGACCGGCTCGACGCCGTGCTGTGCCTGATGCAGGCGGCGTGGGCGAGCACCCGCCCCAACCACGGTCTGCCGACCGACATCGACGCCATCGAGGGCTGGATCGTCAGCGCGGGCTGAGCCCCGCTCTCAGGCGCTCCGCAGCAGGTTGGCAAGGCCGAGTCCGATGAAGACGACCATCAGTGCGCGCTGGAAGCTCGGACCGCTCAGGCGTCCGCGAACCTTGGCGCCCAGCCACAGGCCGGCGAAGGCGGCCGCGAGCGCCCAGGCCGACGCCGCACTCAGCAGCGTCAGGCCGGCCGGGCTGGCCTGCAGCCGCAACGCCAGCGCCAGCGTCGCGATGGTGAACGACAAGCCGAGCGCCTGCACCATCGCGTCCTTGTCGAGCCGCAGAGCCTGCAGGTAGGGCACCAGCGGAACCACGAACACGGCGGTCGTGGCGGTGACGAGTCCGGTGGCGACGCCGACGCAGGCGCCGATCGACTTGGCGCGCGGTGCGAGGTTGGGCAGCACCGGTCGCCACCAGCCCCACAGGCCGTAGACCACGAGCACCGCGCCGAGCAGTCGGTGCGGACCGATCGGCCCGTCCGTGCGGCCCACGTCGGGGGCCCACACCGTGACGACCGCCAAGGTCAGCCAGGCCGGCCACAGCATCGCCGCCAGCCGCCGCCCCTGCGGCCCGCGGCATTGCGCGAGGTTGGTTGCCAGCGACGGCAGCACCAGCAGTGCGGCCGCCTGCGCCGGCGCCATCCACAGCCCGAGCAGGCTGACTGCGACGGTGGGCAGGCCCATGCCGGTGATGCCCTTGACACCGCCCGCCAGCACGAACACGACCCCGATGGCCCCACCCTGCCATGCATCCATGACGGCATGCTGCGCACGCGGGGTGCGCGCGTCCATCTCGATCTGCGAGACCTATCCTTCGGCCATCACGAAGGATGCCCATGCCCACCCGTCGCCGCGCCGTCGATGACCGCATCGATCCCTACGACCTGCGCCTGTTCTCGGCCGTGGTCGAGCACGGGACGATCACCGCCGCAGCGCAGGCCATGAGCCTGTCGCTGGCGGCCGCCAGCACGCGGTTGAAGGCGCTCGAGCATCGGGTTGGCGCCCGCTTGCTCGAGCGTTCGAAGGCCGGCGCCGTGGCCACCGATGCCGGCCGGGCGCTGGCGCGCCAGGCCCGGCGCGTGCTGGCCGAGCTGGATTCGCTGCACATCGAGATGGCGCCTTTCGGCCGCGGCCTGCGCGGCACGCTGCGTCTGCTGGGCAATACCGCCGCCATCTCGGAAGCGCTGCCGCTGCGGCTCGGCCGCTTTCTGCTCGAGCACCCGGACATCGATCTGGACCTGCAGGAGAGGTCCAGTGTCGAGGCGCTGGAGGCCTTGCGGCGGGGCGTCGCCGACGTCGGCATCGTCGCCGACCATGTGGAGACCGGCGGCCTGATCGCCCAACCGTGGCTGGAGGATGCGCTGGTCGCCGTGCTGCCGGCCCGACCCCGGCACCGCGAATCGGCCACCCTGCGCTTTGCGCAGCTGCTGGATCGGCCTTTCGTCGGCCTGTCGATGGACAGCGGGCTCAGCCGGTTCCTGCTGCAGCAGGCCGCCCGCAGCGGCCGGGTGCCGCAACACCGCGTGCGGGTGCGCGATTTCGACGCGGTCGCCGGCCTGGTCGAGGCCGGCGTCGGCGTGGCCGTCATGCCGCTCGGCGCGGCCCGCCGCTGGCGCGGGCCGACCCTGCAGGTCGTCCCCCTGGACGACGCCTGGGCGCGTCGCAAGCTGCTCATCTGCAGCACGCCGCAGGCCGGCGGGCTGCCGGGGGTGCAGTCGCTGATCGCGGCCTTGCTGGCGGCACCGGGCTGAGCGGGCGCGCGTCGCGGGCAGCGCGATCGCGCTCGCCGGTCGGTGATCGATGCGGTGGCGGGGTCCGACCGTGGTGGCCGGCGCGATCTCAGCCGACGCGCGACCCGGCGGCCTGCAGCTCGAGCACGTAGCGCAGCGACGATTCGTCGGAGCCGGCGGCATCGAGCCGGAAGCCGCTGCGCAGCGCCAGCGCGCGCATGGCGGTGTTCTCGCGTAGCACCAGCGCGACCAGGCGCTGCGTGCCGTGGCTCTGCAGATGGCGGACCATCTTTTCCAGCAGGCGTCGCCCGAGTCCCTGACCCTGCGTCTCGGCACCGAGGATGATGGCGAACTCGGCCTCGAAGTTGTCGGGATCGGCGACGGCGCGCACCACGCCCAGCGTCCGCACCGAGCCGTCGGACTGCGCTTCGAGGACGACAAAAGCCATCTCGCGGTCGTAGTCGATCTGTACCAGTCGGGCAAGCTCGCTGCGCGGCAGTTCGCGGCGCATGCTGAAGAAGCGAAGTCGCACGTCCTCGGGCGCCAGGCGCATCGCGAATTCGCGGTGCCGGGCTTCGTCTTCCGGCCGGATCGGCCGGATCAGGAGCTGCCGGCCCTGCCACGACCAGGTCTCGGCGAGTTCGGACGGATACGGCTGGATCGCAAACCTCGCCGTGCCCTTGCTCGTGGCCCGCGCAACGCGCAAGCGGGCATCGAGGGCGATCACGCCGTCGGCATCGGCGCACAGTGGATTGATGTCGAGCTCGGCCAGCTCGGGCAGGTCCGCCAGCATCTGCGATACCGCAACGAGCACGTCGCAGATCGCGTCGATGTGCGCAGGCGGATGGTCGCGATAGCCGGCGAGCAGCTTGGCCACGCGCGTCGCCGATACCAGGTCGCGGGCCAGGACGCGGTTCAGCGGTGGCAGGCCGATCGCCCGGTCGGCGATCACCTCGACGGCGGTGCCGCCCTGGCCGAACAGGATGACCGGACCGAACACCGGATCGACGCTGGCGCCGACGATCAGTTCCTGCGCGTACGGCCGGCGCACCATGGACTGGACTGTGAAGCCGGTGATCCGGGCCGCGGGCTTGAGGGCGCGGACCCGCGCCAGCATGCCCTGTGCCGCGCTACGCACGGCCGCGTCGTCGACCAGCCCGAGGACCACGCCGCCCACGTCTGACTTGTGGCTGATATCGGGCGAGAGGATCTTCAGGACCACCGGATGACCGATGGCGCGTGCCGCGTCGGCCGCTGCCTCGACCGAGTCGCCGACCGCGATCGTCGTCACCGTCGGAATCCCGTACGCCTCGAGCACCGCCTTTGCTTCCAGCTCGTCGAGCATCTCGCGGCCGTCATCGAGCGCGGCCAAGACGACGGCGCGCGCCGCGGCGCTGTCGGGCGGCGCGACTTCGGTCGCGGTCGGCGCCTCGCTCAGCAGCGCCTGGTTGCTCTGGTAGCTGGCCAGCATGGCAAAGGCGCGGACCGCCTGCTCCGGGGTTTCGTAGCCGGGTACCCCGGCCTCCTGGAAGATGCGCCGCGCCTCGGCGACGCCGGCGTCGCCGAGCCAGCAGCCCATCAACCGGCCTGCCGCCTCGCGCGCCAGCGGCGCACAGGCGCGAGCGATGTCCTCGCTGCGCACGATCGCGGTCGGCGCGTGCATGAACAGCACCGTACCGGCGTCTCGATCGTCGAGCAATGCGCGCAAGGTTGCGGTGTAGCGCTCGAGCGGGGCGTCGCCGATGATGTCGATCGGGTTGCCATGCGACCAGGTCGGCGGCAGCACCGCGTCGAGCTGCCCCCGCAGGGCCTCGCTCAGCGCCGGCAGTTCGACGCCCGCCAGGGCCGCCGCATCGGCCGCCATCACGCCCGCGCCGCCGCCGTTGGTCATCAGCGTCAGTCCGCCCCGGGGATGGCCGCGAAAGTGGGCCAGAGTCTCGGCCGCCATGAACAGGTCCTGCAGCGTGTCGACGCGCAGCATGCCGGCGCGCCGGATCGCGGCGTCGATGACCACGTCCGAGCCGGCGAGCGCGCCGGTGTGCGATGCCGCCGCCTGCAGGCCCTGGCCGGCACGTCCGGCCTTGACCACGATGACCGGCTTGTTGCGGGCGGCCGAGCGGGCCGCGGACATGAACTTGCGCGGCGATTCGATCGATTCGATGTACAGCAGGATCGCACGGGTGTGCGCGTCGCTGGCGAAATGGTCGAGCAGGTCGCCGAAGTCGACGTCGACGCGCTCGCCCAGCGAGACCATGTGGGAGAAGCCGATCCGCCGCGAACGGGCCCAGTCGAGCACCGCCGTGACCAGCGCGCCCGATTGCGAGACGAAGGCGATCTCGCCCGTCAGGGCATCGGTGTGGGCGAAGCTGGCGTTCAGGCCGATGCGCGGCGACAGCAGGCCGAGGCAGTTGGGACCGAGCAGGCGCAGCAGGTGCGGCCGCGCGGCGTCGAGCGTGGCCTGCTTCTG
>JBDSZM010000058.1:0-2913 GCA_039925165.1 Burkholderiaceae bacterium | reverse complement strand
ACCTCGCCTTCGGCCACCGTGTCGGTCTCGGCGTTGCCGCGCAAGGTCTGCGCCTCGAGGAAGATCGGCAGCCCGGCGGCGGCCTCGCCGCGCGGCGGCGCGGCCAGGGCCGGCGCGGTGCGCAGGGCCGGGCCGCCGGCCGCATCGCCGGCCGGTGCGACCTGGGCCGGGGCCGATGCGGCGGCCGCGAACCCCGCAAGCAGCGCTGCGGCGAGCCGCTTCGGATGCGGCGCTGCGACGGGTGGTTTCAGGCGGACGGTCGGCAAGGGAAACAGCGGCACGTGAGACCCAGGCGGGTGGGACGCGGCGCCCGGTGGGGCCCGGGCGCCCGGCCGGCGCGGGCAGGGCGGCGGCCGGCCGGTTTGTAGAATCGATTATCTACGACGCCCCCGCGCGGCCCACCGAGGAAGTCCGTTTGAGCCCACCGTCCGCCGCCGCTGCCATCGCCTGGGACGATCCCGCCCGCGAGCAGGCTTTCAACCGCTGGCTGCAGGACGTCGCCGACCGGCATGGGCTGGTCCCGGCGAGCCTGCGCAGTGCCAGCAGCGATGCCAGCTTCCGGCGCTATTTCCGCGTCGACACCACGACCGGCGGCAGTTGCATCGTGATGGACGCGCCGCCGCCGCAGGAAGACGTCGCGCCCTTCATCGACATCGCCGGGCGCCTGGCGCGGGCCGGCCTCACCGCGCCGCCGGTGCTCGAGGCCGACGAAGGCCACGGCTTCCTGCTGCTCGGCGACCTCGGCACCCAGCTCTATCTGGACGTGCTGACGCAGGCCGTGTCCACCGCCGACGAAGCGCGCATCGAGACCCTGATGCGCGGCGCCATCGTCGCGCTGGTGCGCTGGCAAACGCGTGGCGACACGGCCGGCCTGCCGGTCTACGACGACGCGCTGCTGCGCCGCGAGCTGGGGCTCTTTCCGCAGTGGTGCGTCCAGGCCGAGTTGGGCGCGGTCTGGAGCGCCGACGACACGGCGGTGTGGGACGCCGCCTGCGCCCTGCTGGTCGACAGCGCGCTCGCGCAGCCGCAGGTCGCGGTGCACCGCGACTACATGCCGCGCAACCTGATGCTTTGCGCGCCCGGCGCCGACGCCGCTTTGCCCGGCGCGCCCGGCATCCTCGACTTCCAGGACGCGGTGCGCGGCCCCATCACCTACGACGTCGCCAGCCTGCTGCGCGACGCCTTCATCTCGTGGGACGAGGAGCGCGAACTCGACTGGGCGGTGCGTTATTGGGAGCAGGCGCGCTCGGCCGGGTTGCCGGTGAACCCCGACTTCGCCGAGTTCTGGCGCCAGCTCGAGTGGATGGGCCTGCAGCGCCACCTCAAGGTGCTGGGCATCTTCTGCCGCCTCAAGCACCGCGACGCCAAGCCCAAATACAGCCAGGATCTGCCGCGCTTCTTCGCCTATGCGCACAAGGTGGCGGCGCGCTACAACGCGCTCCGCCCGCTGTCACGCCTGCTCGAGCCGCTGATGGGGGCCGAGCGGATCGAGGTCTACCGCTGAGGCCGTCCGCGGCGCCGGCGGCGTCTCGCAGCCCGCTGCCAGCAGCCAGGGGTCGCAGTCCTCGCCTCCGAAAGCCTGCACCAGCCAGTCGATGAAAGCGCGGGTGCGCGCCGGCACATGCTTGCGGGTCGGCATCGCGGCCCACAGGGTGGTGTCGAACAGCCGCCACTGCGGCAGCACCCGCTCCAGCGCATGTTCGAGCAGTGCATCGGCCGCGACGTACGACGGCAGGCCTGCGATCCCCAGGCCAGCGAGCGCCGCCGCGTACATGGTGTCGATGTGGCGGGTGCTGAGGGCCGGGCGCGGCGGCACTAGGGTGACCGACTCGGCACCGCGGTGGAAGGTCAGCTCGCGGGTCGAACCCGGCAGCATCGCATCGTGCGGCGCCAGTTCGGTCGGATGCTGCGGGCGCCCACGCAGGTCGAGGTACTCGGGCGATGCGCAGACGATCAGTTCCGACCGCGCCAGCCGGCGCGCGATGAACTCGCCGTCGGCCAGCGCGCGAGGGGTGTTGATGAGGCTCACGTCGAAGTTTTCGTCCACCGTCTCGACCGCGCCAGGGGCCGACAGGTCGATCGTGACCCGCGGGTAGCGCTGGCGAAAGCCGGGCAGGCATTTGGCGAGCTGGTGCGTCGCGAACGCCGGCGGGCACAGCACCCGAAGGTGGCCGCGCGGTTCGGAGGCGTCGGCGCCGGCCAGCGCCTCGGCCTCGTCGATCTCGCCCAGGATGTGGCGCACGCGCTCAAGGTAGACCTCGCCGGTGTTGGTGAGGGCGAGCCGGCGCGTGGTGCGATTGATGAGGCGCGCGCCGAGGTGTTCCTCGAGGTCGGCCACCAGTCGCGTGACAACCGCCGCCGACAGGTTCATCTGGCGCGCCGCGGCTGCGAAGCTGCCCTCGTCGATGACCCGCGAGAACACCCGCATTGAATGAAGGCGGTCCATGGCAACCCCTGCATTGTTCCGGTTTTAGCAATCAGGCAGTGCATCATAGAGCGTTTATTGATTCGATCGGAATGCCTAGAGTCTCGTCATCCCCTGCAGGGAACCGATCCTCACCTCATCCCGGAGTCAAAAAATGAACATCAAACACGTCGTCGCCCTGTCCGTCCTCGCATTCGTCGCCAACGTGGCGTGGGCCGATGGCGCCACCTATGTCTATCCGCAGAAGTCCGCCTCGGCCGTCAGCCGGGCCGAGGTGCGCCGCGATGCCCGCGCCGAGCGCGGCACGGTCCAGTACTTCGGCGACATCGTGGTCGACGCGCGCCCTGCGGTCGGCGTGCCGGCGCAGCGCGCCGACATCCGCGCCCAGGCTCGACGCGAGGCCCGCAGCCACGAAGTCAGCGGTCGCCTGCTGCCCTGATCGGGCCGGCGTCGCGTCAGATCAGCCGCCCTTCGGGGCGGCTTTTTCG
>JBDSZM010000057.1:0-3565 GCA_039925165.1 Burkholderiaceae bacterium | reverse complement strand
CGGCGTGCTGCTCGGCCACGGCCTTGATGCGCCGGGTGATCCATTCGTAGTCGGCCTCGACCAGGCCGAGCTGCCCCAGGCCGTCCTCGCGATGCGCGTCGAAGCCGGCCGAGACGAAGATCATCTGCGGTGCGAAATCGTTCAGCCGCGGCAGCCAGTGGCGCTCGATCAGGTCTCGGATCTCGGGCCCGCGGGTGTACGGCGGGATCGGCAGATTGACCATGTTGTCGCCACTCGGCACCGCGCCGGTGCCGGGGTACAGCGGATGCTGGAAGAAGCTGACCATCAGCACGCGTTCGTCGTTCGCGATGATGTCCTCGGTGCCGTTGCCGTGGTGGACGTCGAAGTCGACGATGGCGACCCGCTCGAGACCGCGCACGTCGAGCGCGTGGCGCGCCGCGACCGCCACGCTGTTGAAGAAGCAAAAGCCCATCGCCTGGGCGCGCGTGGCATGGTGGCCGGGCGGGCGGATGGCGCAGAAGGCATTGCGGATCTCGCCGTCGATGACCGCATCGGTCGCCGCCACCGCCGCGCCGGCGGCCCGCATGATGGCGCGCCAGGTGCCGGGGCCGGCCATCGTGTCGGGGTCGAGCGCGTGCGACTCGCCGCTCTCGGCCAACGGCTGCAGCAGGTCCGACAGCTCGCTCACGTAGTTGCTGACGTGTGCCAGGCCGAGGTCGGACATCTGCGCCATCGGCGCCTCGCGGCGCTCGACCGCGATGTCGAGGCCGCTCGCGATCATCTGGTCGTCGATGGCGCCCAGGCGCTGCGGGCATTCGGGGTGGCCCTCGCCCATGTCGTGCAGGCGGCAGTCGGGATGGCTGTAGAAGGCGGTGGTCATCGTCGGTTCACTGCGGGGATGTTTCGGGTAAGGTGCCTGGATGAGCGCTGCGCTTGCCATCCAACTCACCCGGCTGATCGACCAGATTAGCACGATCATCGTCGGCAAACGCCCGCAGATCGAGGACTGCGTGGCCTGCATGCTGGCCGGCGGCCACCTGCTGATCGAGGACGTCCCGGGAGTCGGCAAGACGACCCTGGCGCACGCGCTGGCGGTGTCGCTCGGGCTGCGCTTCTCGCGCACCCAGTTCACCGCCGACCTGATGCCCTCGGACCTGATCGGCGTGGGCGTCTACGAGCGCAGCAAGGAAGCCTTCGTGTTCCATCCGGGACCGGTGTTCGCGCAGGTGCTGCTGGCCGACGAGATCAACCGCGCCGGCCCCAAGACCCAGAGCGCGCTGCTCGAGGCGATGGAGGAACACCAGGTCACGGTCGAGGGCGAGACCCGCGCGCTGCCGCAGCCCTTCTTCGTCATCGCGACCCAGAACCCGACCGACCAGCTCGGCACCTATGCGCTGCCCGAATCGCAGCTCGACCGCTTCCTGATGTGCATCACGCTCGGCTATCCCGACCATGCGAGCGAGCGCGCGCTGCTGTCGGGCCAGGACCGGCGCGAGGCGATCGCCCACCTGCCGACCGTGATGACGCCGGCCGAGCTGGTGGTGGCGCAGCGCGCGGTGCAGGCGGTGCACGTGTCGGAGACGCTGCTCGACTATCTGCAGGCGCTGATCGAGGCGACGCGCTCGGGTCGCTGGTTCGTCGACGGCCTGTCGCCGCGCGCCGGCATCGCGGTGCTGCGCGCGGCCAAGGCGCGCGCCCTGCTCTCGCGCCGCGACTACGTGGCGCCCGACGACCTGCAGTCGGTGCTGCCGCAGACCGTGGCGCACCGCCTGGTGCCGGTGGCCGGCGCCGGCCGTGGCCGGGTCGAGCAGGTGCGGGCCATGATCGAAGCGGTGGCGCTGCCGTGAAGCGACGCGCATGAGGCGCCTCGCCAAGCAGGCTCGACGGGCCAGCGGCCCTGCACCGGGGGTGATCGGACCCGTGCCAGGCACCGGCACCTGCGCCCGTATTGAACATTGCGCGGCAGACTCCCCATGACCATCGCCGGCCTGGCATCGCCCGACCCGGCCGAGCGGCGTGCCCGCGGCCGTGCGCTCGACCTGGCCGGCCACCTGCGCCATCGCTGGCGGCGCTGGTGGCAGTCGCGGGTGCCGCGCAGCGACAGCCAGCTGCTGACGCAGCGCAACGTCTACATCCTGCCGACCCGCGCCGGCGCGATGTTCGCTCTGACCCTGCTGGTGCTGCTGCTGGCGTCCATCAACTACCAGCTGAACCTCGGCTACGTGCTCACGTTCCTGCTCGCCGGCAGCGGGCTGGTGTCGATGCACGTCACCCACGGCACGCTGCGCGGCCTGACCCTGCATCTGCGTCCGCCGGCCGCCGTCCACGCCGGCCAGCCGGCGCGGATCGAGGTGGTGCTGAACAGCCCCGGCCGGGCGCGCTACGGCATCGGCCTCAAGCTGCACGACGCGGCGGCATCGACGCTCGTCTGGAGCAACGTGCCCGAAGGCGGGCAGGCGGTCAGCCACCTCGCCTACGTGCCGCCGCGGCGCGGCCTGCACCCGCTGCCGACGCTCAGCGTCGAGACCCGTTTCCCGCTCGGCCTCTTCAAGGCCTGGAGCCTGTGGCGGCCGGCGTCCGACCTGCTCGTCTACCCGCGCCTGGAGACACCGGCGGCGGCGCTGCCGGCGGCGCGGCCCACCCCCGGCGAGGCCAGCCGGCAGGCCCGCACCGCGAGCGGCGAGACCGAGGGCGTGCGCACCTACCGGCGCGGCGATCCGCCCAAGCTGGTGGTCTGGAAGAAGGCCGCCAAGGCGATCGCCGGCGGCGGCGAGCTGGTGATGCGCGACACCGCGAGCGCCGCCCAGCAGCAGCTCTGGCTCGACTGGCAGGCCTGCGGCGCGCTCGCGCCCGAGGACCGCCTGTCGCGCCTGGCCGCCTGGACCGTCGCGGCCGACCAGGCCGGCGCCGAGTTCGGCCTGCACGTGCCGGGCATCGACCTCGAGCCGGCCGCCGGCGAAGCGCAGCGCCGGCGTTGCCTGGAAGCGCTGGCGCTGTGGGCCTGACGGCGTGGCGGTGACGCCTGCAATCGGCGCTGCGCGCCCTGGCGCCGAGCGCCGCGGCCTGCACTGGCCGGCCTGGCGCGCGCTGCCACGCGAGGCGCGCGACACGCTCTTTTTGCTCGGCGTGATCGGCTGGACCGTGCTGCCGCACGTCGGCCACCTGCCGGCCTGGTGCGGCTGGCTCACGCTGGCGGTGCTGCTGTGGCGGGCCCGGCTCGCGATCCACGGCGCCGCGCTGCCCGGGCGCTGGGTGCTGGTCGCGGTGCTGGTGCTGGCCGCCGGGCTCACGCTCTGGTCGTACCGCACGCTGCTCGGCAAGGAGCCCGGCGTCACGCTGCTGGTGGCGCTGATGGCGCTCAAGACGCTCGAGCTGCGGGCCCGGCGCGACGCCTTCGTGGTGTTCTTCCTCGGCTTCTTCATCGTGCTCACGCACTTCCTTTACTCGCAGTCGCTCGGCGTCGCGTTCGCGATGCTGGTGTCGGTGTGGGGGCTGCTGACTGCCCTGGTGCTCGCGCACATGCCGGTCGGCCAGCCGAGCCTGCGCCAGGCCGCCTGGCTGGCAGCGCGCACCGCGGCACTGGGCGCGCCGATCATGGTGCTGA
>JBDSZM010000056.1:0-11161 GCA_039925165.1 Burkholderiaceae bacterium | reverse complement strand
TGGCCGGCCTGGGCGGCGTGATGTGGGGCCTGTTCCAGCAGAACGTGATCCCGCAACTCGGCGCGCAGGTCAACGTGCTGATCTTCATCGTCATCATCGTCGGCGGGCTCGGCTCGACGCTGGGCTGCTTCGTCGGCGCGCTGCTGGTCGGGCTGCTGGCCAATTACGTCGGCTTCCTCGCGCCGGTCGCGACCGCGTTCTCGAGCATCGGACTGATGGTGGCGGTGCTGCTCTGGCGCCCGCAGGGCCTCTACCCGGTGACCAACCGATGAGCCCGTCCGGCCGCCCGCAGCGCGAACCCGACCTGCGCTTCGCGCAGGGATTCGAATGAGGCCGCTGCACCGCCTGCTGTCGGGTGATGGGCCGCGCAGCCGCTGGCTCGCGCTGCTGCTGGTCGTGATCGTGCTGGGCCTGGCACTCACGCCCTTCCTTTTCCCCGGCACCAAGGCGCTCAACGTGGCGGCCAAGATCATCGTCTTCACGCTGCTGGTGGCGAGCTTCGACCTGCTGCTCGGCTACACCGGCATCGTCAGCTTCGCCCAGACCATGTTCTTCGGCATCGGCGCCTACGGCGTCGCGATCGCCAGCACCCGGCTCGGGCCGGGCTGGGGCGCGCTGGCGCTCGGGGTCGCCGCGGCGCTGGCGCTGTCGCTCGCGCTGTCGCTGCTGATCGGCCTCTTCAGCCTGCGGGTCAAGGCGATCTTCTTCGCCATGATCACGCTCGCGGTGGCGTCGGCCTTTCTCACGCTGGCCTCGCAACTGTCGGACTTCACCGGCGGCGAGGACGGCCTGAACTTCAAGCTGCCGGCGGCCCTGCAGCCAGGCACCGAGTACCTGGCCGAGCCGCTGTGGGGTGCCTCGGTCGACGGCCGTTTCGCGACCTACTACCTGCTGTTCTTCGTCGCGCTGGCGCTGGTGCTGATGCTGCTGCGCATCGTCAACTCGCCGTTCGGCCATGTGCTGAAGGCGATCCGCGAGAACGACTTCCGGGCCGAGGCGATCGGCTACCGCACCGTCGTGTACCGCACGCTCGCCAGCGTGCTGTCGGCCCTCTTCGCCTGCGCCGCCGGCTGCCTGCTCGCGCTGTGGCTGCGCTACACCGGACCCGACACCACGCTGTCGTTCGAGATCATGCTCGACGTGCTGCTGATCGTCGTCATCGGCGGCATGGGCACCGTCTACGGCGCGGTGATCGGCAGCGTGCTGTTCGTCTTCGCGCAGAGCTATCTGCAGGACGGGCTCAAGCTCGCGGCGGGCGCGCTCGACGGCATCCCCGTCCTGGCCCAGCTCATCTCGCCCGACCGCTGGCTGCTCTGGCTGGGCCTGCTGTTCGTGCTGTCGGTCTATCACTTCCCGAGCGGTGTCGTCGGTCGCCTGCGCGCCATGCGCGGCCCGACGGCGCGGCCACGTCGGGGCGGTTCGACACTGGAGGAATCACGATGACACGCCAGCGATCGATCGCCCGGGTCTCGACCCGGCGCCCGCGCGGCGTGGCCTGCCTCGGCGCAGCCTGCCTCGGCCTCACCCTCGGTGGCTGCCACGGCGACGTGGCCGACGCGGCGAGCGCGATTCCCCCCGACGTCAGCGCGCTCGGCGTGACCGTGTACCCCGCCAGCGGGCCCGGCAGCGGCAGCACCGCGGCGACCCAGGACCTGCTGACCGCCGGGCTCGGCAAGGACGGGCTGGCCGGCGCGACGCCGACCTATGCCGATCCGCTCGCGCCGACCGCGCTGGAACTGCGCCGCAATGCCATTCACGCCAGCTACCGCGGCAGCGTCGACATCGCGGCCGCCGGCGGCTACGGCAGCCTGTACGGTCCCAACGTCGACGTGTCCGGCACGGCGACCAGCGGGCAAGGCCTGATCCCGGGGCGCGAGTACCTGGCGACCCTGGACGACGCGACCGGGCGCAAGCGGGTTGCGATCGTGGTGCAGGTTCCCGACAGCTTCGACCGTGCCCGGCCGTGCATCGTGCTCGGGCCGTCGTCGGGCTCGCTCGGCGTCTACGGCGCCATCGCCAGCGCGTCCGAGTGGGGACTGAAGCACGCCTGCGCAGTCGCGCTCACCGACGCCGGCAAGGGGATCGGCCTGTACGACCCGGCTGACGACAGCGTGAACAAGATCGACGGCACGCGTGCCACCCGCACCGCGGCCGGCACGCTGGCCCACTTCGCAGCGCAGATCACCGACGCGGCGCGGGCCACCTACAACGCCGCGCTGCCGAACCGGCTGGCGCTGAAGCACGCGCAGTCGCAACTGAACCCGGAGGCGCAGTGGGGCAGCGACACCCTGGTGGCGGCGAAGTACGCGCTGCATGTCCTCAACGCGCAGTACGCCAGCGCCGCCACCCCGCTGCCGTTCACCACGGCCAACACGCTCGTCATTGCCGGCTCGGTCTCGAACGGTGGCACTGCCGTATTGCGCGCCGCCGAGCAGGACAGCGAAGGCCTGATCGACGGCGTGGTGGCGACCGGGCCGGTGACGCAGCTGGCCACGACCAGCGGCTACGGGATCCGCTTTGCCGGCGTTGCGGTCGACGTCTACGCCAGGCAGCTGGCCGACTACACGACCTACGGCAACGTCTACCAGCCGTGCGCCGCGCTGGCGGGTGCCGCCGTGATGGTCGAGACCTCGGACTACAACGTCATCGCCACGCCGACCCTGATCGCGCGTGCCCAGGCGCGCTGCACCGGCCTCGCGGCCCAGGGCCTGCTGAGCGGCGCCACGCTCGCCGCGCAGTCCGCCGACGCCCTGGCCCGTCTGCGTGCCTACGGCTGGACCCGCGACCACGACACGATGCACAACGCCCACTACGGGTTCGGCAACGGACCGATCCTGTCGGCCATGACGCCGTGGGCCTACGGGCGCTTCGCGCTCGACGAGAACCTGTGCAACACGAGCTTCGCCGCGGTCGATGCGAATGGCGCGCCGGTGCCGGTGTCGGCGGCGGCCAAGGCGCAGAGCTACGCGCTCGGCAACGGCAGCGCCAACGGCGCGCCGGCGAGCGTGGTGTACGACAACTCGGTCGGCGGCGCCCGCGGGTGGCAGTTCGCCACCTCGCCGTCGACCGGCGTGCAGGACTTCGGGCTCGACAACGCGCTGTGCCAGCGTGCGCTGGTCACCGGCGTCGACGAGACCGGCGCGCCACTCGGCGCGATCGCCACCTCGACCCGCCCGACCGCGGCGCAGAGCACGGCGGTGCGCGCCGGCATCGGACAGGTGCTGCTGAACGGCAACCTGCGCAGCAAGCCGACGATCGTCGTCGCGGGGCGCAGCGATGCGCAGGCGCCGGTCAACAACAACGCGCGCGCCTACGTCGCGTTCAACCGCAGCGTCGAGGGCGCGGCCAGCCAGCTCGCCTATGTCGAGGTCGCCAACGCGCAGCACTTCGATGGCTTCCTGGCGCGGTCGGGCTTTGACACCCGCTTCGTGCCGCTGCACGTCTATCACGGGCGGGCGATGGACGCGATGCTGGCGCACCTGCGCGACAAGGTCGCGCTGCCGTCCAGCCAGGTGGTGCGCGCCACGCCGCGCGGCGGCAACCCCGGTCAGGCGCCGTCGATCAGCGCCGCCCACGTGCCGGCAATCCTCGCGACGCCGTTGTCGGCGGACGTCATTCGCAGCACCGGCAGCACGATCGATGTGCCCCTCTGACACCCTGGCCGCACCGCCGGCCTCGCGCTACCTGCGCTGCGCCGGCCGAGAGCTGCACTACACCGAGTGGGGCGCGCAGCATCCGCAGACCGTCGTCGCCTGGCACGGCCTGGCGCGCACCGGGCGCGACATGGACGACATCGCGGCGCACCTGGCGCAGCGCTATCGAGTGATCTGCCCCGACACCCTCGGCCGCGGACTCAGCCAGTGGAGCCCGGAGCCCGAGCGCGAGTACTGCCTCGCGTTCTACGTGCAGCTCGCGCAGGCGCTGGTCGACGGCCTGGGCATCGAGCGTTTCCACTGGCTCGGCACCTCGATGGGCGGGGCGATCGGCATCCTCGGTGCGGCGACCTCGCTGCGCGGGCGGATGCGCCGGTTGGTGCTCAACGACGTCGGGCCGCAACTCGCCGCCGCGGCGATCGAGCGCATCCGCAGCTATGCCGGCAGCCCGGCCGCGTTCGACACGGTGAGCGAGCTCGAGGCGTATTTCCGCAGCGTCTACCGCCCTTATGGCGCGATGAGCGAGGCGCAGTGGCGCCGGCTCACCGAGACCTCGACCCGACGCCTGCCCGACGGCCGCGTGACGCCGCACTACGACCCGAAGATGGTGATGCAGTTCACCCACCACGCCGACGACTACGGCTTGTGGGACGCCTGGGACGCGCTCGACATCCCGGTGCTGTGCCTGCGTGGCGAACACTCCGACCTGCTGCTCGCCGACACCGCCGACCAGATGCGCCAGCGCGGCCCGCGTGCGGTCGTCGCAACCATCGCCGGCTGCGGACACGCACCGTCGCTCAACACCGTCGAGCAGTACGCCCTGATCGAACGCTTCCTGGCGGCCTGATACGCGCGCTTTCACTTCCTACAACCGATGGAGACGACGATGACGACCAAGAGAACGACCTGGACCCGATGGCTCGCCGGCGCGGCGACGACGCTGGCGTTGGTGGGCGCCGCCTGTGCGGGCGGAACGGTCGGCACGACGCTGCCGGCCGACTTCCCGGTGATCGTCGATGCCTCGCTCGGCAAACCCGTCATCGGCTTCGGTGCCGCCGGGCCGGTCGCGCGCACGCCGGTCATCTTCCTGCACGGCAACAACGACGTGCCCTTCGCGACCGCCTGTTCGGCGAACGGCCGCATCCATGCCTTCGCGCAATATTTCGCCGACCGCGGCTACGCCACCAGCGAGCTGTGGGGCCTCGGCTACGAGGGCGATCAGTGCGACCTCGCGGCCGACAATTCGCGCCGCTCGGCCTTTGCCCACAGCGCGACCGCGAACGTGCCCGACCTGCGCCGCTTCGTCGAGGCCGTGCTCGCCTACACCGGCGCGAAAGAGATCGACATCGTCGCCCACAGCCTCGGCGTGGTGGTCGCTCGGGAGTGGATCCGCCAGGACCGCGCACAGCGGCTCGTGCGCCGGCTGATCGCGGTCGACGGCGCCAACCACGGCATCGTCAACTGCTCGCCCAACCCGGCGAACTACTACCAGCTCGTCCTATTCGGTGGCTTTACACCGGCGAGCGCGGTGTGCCAGGAACTCGGCTCGCCGGACACCGCTTTCTTGCAGCGGCTGAACCGCATCGACGAGACGCCGGGATCGACCCGCACGCTGGTGATCCGCAATGCCGATACCAGCTTCGTCTACTTCTCGCGCCAGGACGGCTACTTCACGCCGGTTCCGGCAGAGGACGTCTTCGGCAAGCCGGTCGACTTCTCGTTCAGTGCCAGCCTGCACGGCGCGCATCAACTCGACCTCTACGGTCAAGGCGCGTTCGACGTCTCCGGGCTGGGCACGACGCACCTCGGCATCCTCAACTCGCCGCAGACCTGGGACGCGGCATTCGACTTCCTGACCGATCCCTCGAACCGGCGTTGACGCGGTGCCTGCGCCTGCATGGCGGACGCACGCGCAGGTCGAACTTGGGGACAGCCTGGACGCTCAACGGCGGCTTGCACGGCCCCCGCCAGGCCTCGAGCGATGCGAGCAGCGCGCCTGCTGGGTTGGAGTTACGACACCGGCATGGCCGGGGCTGCGCCGTGATGCGCCTCCATGATGGCCATGCGCAGCCGGTGGTGCCGAGCGGGTCTTCGACAGATCACTAAACTGGCGTGGCACACCGAATCCTCTGTGCGGCCGCACCGGTCGCCGGTCGGGGTGCGGGACCGGAGTGATCGCCATGCCTGACCGACGCATCTTCATCATTGGCCTGGGCGGGGCGCTGATCGCCCCGATGGCGTTCGCCCAGAGCGCTGCCACCGGCGCTGCCGACAAGGCGCACAAGGTGGTCTTCCAGGTCAGCGATGCCGACCCGGCGAAGTGGAACCTGGCGCTGAACAACGCGCGCAACGTGCAGGAGGACCTGGGCAAGGACAAGGTGGCGATCGAGATCGTCGCCTACGGCCCGGGCATCGGCATGCTCAAGATGGACTCGGTCGTCGGCCCGCGGGTCTCGGAGGCGATGAGCACGGGCATCGTGGTCGTGGCTTGCGAGAACACCATGCGGGCGCAGAAGGTCGCGCGCGAAGACATGCTGCCGAAGATCGGCTACGTCATGGCCGGGGTGGTCGAACTGATGCAGAAGCAGAAGGAAGGCTGGGCCTATATCCGGCCTTGACCGCTGCGACGGAACGCCGCCGCGGGATGCGGGAGGCTCACGGATCCGGAGGCGGCCACAACGCCGCGCAAAGTTCGGGCGCACTCCAGGCACGCGCCAGAAGCCGCGCATGACCCGGGCCGAATCCGAGCTGACGCTTCGTTAACGCGGGCCGATCGCGCCGGCCGCCGGCCAGTCGGTGTCGCCGATGCGCTTCAGGTTCATCTCGAAGATGCGCTGCGGCTCCTGCCCCGGCACGACACGGTCGCCGACCTCGTGCAAGCTGCCGTCGCGGATCGTCGCGCTGTAGCGGATCGTCGCCGGTCCGGCCGGGATCTCCCAGCGATAGCCGTCGGGCGTGGGCACGAAGGCGAAGTCGCCGCTGCGGCCCAGGGCGTGCGAGCGCATCGAATACGTCCGCGCCGCGGGGTCGTACGAGACGATGCCCATGGCGTTGAAGCTGACCTTGCCGGCCGCATCGTGGCCGCGCCCTTCGATCACCAGGACCGAGCCGTCGAGGAACGGTCCGATGCGCTCGGTCTGCACGAAGCTGCGCTTCTGGCCGCCCGGCTCGAGCACCCAGGCCGAACCCCGCCAGGCGCCGTGCATGGCGCGCAAGGCGGTCAGTGCCTGCTGCTGCGCCGCGATCACGGCCACCGGGTCGGTGCGTTCCTGCGCCATCGCGGAGGACGCGCCGAGCGCTGCCAGCAGGACGACGGAGATGCAGGCAGCGAGGCGACGGGGACGTGTCTGCATCGGGTGCTCCTAAACGTCGGGGTGGAAGCTGGTGCGATTCTGGCCAGTGTCGGCGCCAGCCGGCGTTAGCTGTGCTTTTCCGCTGCCCGACCATCGAGCTGCGCGGATGCCACCGGCAAGGCGCTCAGGCCGTGCAGCTTGCCGGAGGACAGTGCCTCCATGCACGGTCAGGCGCCATGCCGGGCCTACCGTGAGACGGCTTCCATCACGAGCCCGGACAGCGCCTTGCTGATCGGCGCCACCGCAGCGCAGTTTGGAGTCTCGTGACGCCTCGCCAAATGGGCAGGGTCGTTGTACCCGAGCCAGACCTGGCCCTGATCGTCTTGCCACGCCAACGCCTTCAACGGTAGATCGATGCCCGCGGATTGGGCGCACTCCATGAGTGGCGTCCCGCCCTGCGGATTGCCGAAGACGAGGAGCTCGGTGGGTCGCAGGGTCTTGCCGACCGAGAGCGCACCGGCCGCATGATCGATCCGCGCGAACACCTTCAGGGCCCGCTGTTTGGCGCCTGACTCCAGCCGATCAAGGGTTTGGCCGACGGAATACGGACTCTTGACGGCGATAAGCCCATCTGCGGCGAACGCAATCGCCGAAAAACTCGTGAACACGGCAAGGACGATGGCGGGGATGGACTTCATTGGATGCTCCAAGACGTGCGGACTCTCAACATGGGGCCTAAGGTTCGAGCACTGCTGACGCGGTGGCTCTCGTTGCAGGTGAGTCTCTCGCCAGTTCTTTGGCACGAATTGCTGAAGAACTTGCGGCTTCCCTTCTCGCAAACAGCAAGTGTGCGCCTTGTACGGGTAAACCGGGCCGAGCCCCTGGCGCGGACGCCGATGCAGGAGCTGCTGGCCCACTCGGATGTTCGAACGGCGATGGTCCATGCGCATGGGCTGAACCGCGGCGGCCACGGCGTGCTCGGCCCGCTCGATCACCTTTGACACCTGGAGCACGCCGCGCCGCCGGTGCCGTGTCAGCCCGGGCGATTGCTCCGATCCGGCCCTCGGGCGACCTGCCCACCGATGAATTCATTCGTCGCGGGCAACGGTGCACCAGCGGAACCCCGGGATTGGCACCCTCCCTAGAATCTTCCGCTTCGCCGTTTCGCCACCCCTCCCATGACCTCCGGTCTGATCCGCATCCGCGGTGCGCGCCAGCACAACCTGAAGAACCTCGACCTCGACATCCGCACCGGCGAGATGACGGTGGTGACGGGGCCGAGCGGGTCGGGCAAGTCGAGCCTGGTGTTCGACACGTTGTATGCCGAGGGCCAGCGGCGCTATGTCGAGACCTTCAGCGCGTATGCGCGGCAGTTTCTCGACCGCATGGACCGGCCGGCGGTCGACCGGGTCGATGGCGTGCCGCCGGCGATCGCGATCGACCAGACCAACCCGGTGCGGTCGAGCCGCAGCACGGTCGGCACCATGACCGAGCTGAACGACCACCTCAAGCTGCTGTTCGCGCGCGCGGCCGACCTGTTCGACCGCCAGACCGCGCAGCGGGTGCGCCACGACACGCCCGAGACGATCTATGCGGAGCTGATGGATCGCACCGCCGGCGCCGCCGGGCCGCGCCAAGGCGACGGAGCGCCCCCTCGGGGGGCCGGGGCGCAGCGCCCGGGGGTCGACATCGGCGCCGACCCTCGGCTGGTGCTGACCTTCCCGGTCGAGCTGCCGGCCGGCACCAGCCCGGAGGAAGTGACGCAGTGGCTGTCGGCCAGCGGCTATACGCGGGTCCAGGCCGAGCGCGAGGTGGCGACGCCGACCGGGCCGCGCAAGCTGCTCGACGTGGTGGCGGATCGCTTTCGCATCCAGGGCGTCGAGAAGGCGCGCGCGATCGAGGCGATCGAGACCGGATTGAAGCGCGGCAGCGGGCGGTTGAGCGTGTATGTGCTGCCGGCGGAGGAAGACGCCGAGCCCGCGCTGTGGCGCTTCTCGACCGGGCTGCACTGTCCCGACAGCGATATCCGCTATGCCGACCCGCAGCCGGCGCTGTTCTCGTTCAACTCGGCCTATGGCGCGTGTGAGACCTGCCGTGGTTTCGGCCGGGTGATCGGGGTCGACTACGGCCTCGTCATTCCCGACCACCGCAAGACGCTGCGCAACGGCGCGATCAAGACGCTGCAAACGCCGGCCTGGCAGGAGAACCAGGACGACCTGGTGAAGTACGCCGGCGAGGCCGGCATCCCGCGCGATACCGCCTGGGGCCAGTTGAGCGAGGCGCAGCGGCGCTGGGTGATCGACGGCTCGCCGGAGTGGTCGGGCAAGTGGAACAAGCAGTGGTATGGCGTCAAGCGCTTCTTCGAGTACCTCGAATCGAAGGCCTACAAGATGCACATCCGCGTGCTCTTGTCCAAATACCGCGCCTACACGCCCTGCCCGGTCTGTGCGGGCGCGCGGCTCAAGACCGAGGCCTTGCTTTGGCGCCTGGGGACGAAGGCCGATGCCGATGCCGTCTTGGCGCCGGTCCAGCGTTTCCTGCCGCGCGGCGCTGACTGGTCGCGCGAGCAACTCGAATCGCTGCCCGGCCTCACGGTGCACGACCTGATGCTGCTGCCGGTCCACCGGCTGCGCGGCTTCTTCGATGCCATCAGCCTGCCGAGCAGCCTGCTCGACGAGGCGCTGTCGCTGCTGCTCGACGAGGTCCGAACGCGCCTGCGCTACCTGTGCGAGGTCGGCATCGGCTACCTGACACTCGACCGCCAGAGCCGCACGCTGTCGGGCGGCGAGGTGCAGCGCATCAACCTCACGACCGCCCTCGGCACCTCGCTCGTCAACACGCTGTTCGTGCTCGACGAGCCGTCGATCGGCCTGCACCCGCGCGACATGACACGCATCACCGAGGCGATGCTGCGGCTGCGCGATGCCGGCAATACGCTGGTCGTGGTCGAGCACGACCCGGCCGTGATGCTGGCCGCCGACCGTCTCATCGACATGGGTCCGGGGCCGGGCGAGCGCGGCGGGCAGATCGTCTACGACGGCACGCCCGAGGGCGTGCGCGAGGCCGATACCCTGACCGGCGCCTACCTCGGCGGGCGCCGCCACGTCGGCATGGGCATCAAGCGGCTGGTCCACGAGGCCACACCCAGGCTCATCCTCGAAGGCGCGCGCGACCACAACCTGAGGAACATCACGGTCGAGTTCCCGCTCCAGCACCTGGTGGTCGTGACCGGCGTGTCGGGCTCGGGCAAGAGCACGCTGATGCAGGACGTGCTGTACCCGGCGCTGGCGCGTCACTTCGGCAAGGCGACCGATGCGCCCGGCGCGTTCGATCGCCTGCTCGGCGCGGACCGGTTGAGCGACGCGGTCTTCGTCGACCAGTCACCGATCGGCAAGACCGCGCGCTCGAACCCGGCCAGCTACGTCGGCGCCTTCGACGAAATCCGCAAGCTGTTCGCCCAGGCACCGCTCGCGCTGCAGCGCGGCTACGGCGCCGGCATGTTCAGCTTCAACGCCGGCAATGGCCGCTGCCCGACCTGCGGCGGCTCGGGCTTCGAGCACGTCGAGATGCAGTTCCTGTCCGACGTGTACCTGCGCTGCCCGGACTGCGACGGCCGGCGCTTCCGAGCCGAAGTGCTCGACGTCAAGATCGACCGCCGCTTGCCCGGTGACGTGGTCCGTGACCTGTCGGTGGCCGACGTGCTCGAACTCACCGTCAGCGAAGCGGTCCAGCTCTTCCGCAACGACCGCGAGGTGCTGCGCGTGCTGCAGCCCATCGTCGACGTCGGCCTGGAGTATGTGAAGCTCGGCCAGCCGGTGCCTACGCTGTCGGGCGGCGAGGCGCAGCGCCTGAAGCTCGCCGGCTACCTGGCCGAAGCGGCGCAGGGCGGCAGCGCGAGCCGCCAGCCGCTGGCCAAACGAGGCCGCATCTTCCTCTTCGACGAACCGACGACCGGCCTGCACTTCGACGATATCGCCAAGCTGATGCGCTCGTTTCGCAAGCTGCTCGAAGCCGGCCATTCGCTCGTCGTGATCGAGCACAACCTGGACGTGATCCGCGCCGCCGACTGGCTGATCGATCTCGGGCCGGAAGGCGGCGAAGGCGGCGGGCACCTCGTTGCCTGCGGCACGCCGGAGGAGGTGCGCCGCCATCCGACCTCGCACACCGGCCGCGCGCTCGCCGCCTACGACACCGCGCTCGGCCGCGACGGCCACG
>JBDSZM010000055.1:0-2687 GCA_039925165.1 Burkholderiaceae bacterium | reverse complement strand
TCCTGCTCGGCCGCCTGCAGGTGCGGGTCGCCGGTGCCGCCGAACCACACATCGGTCTTCGGGTTGGCGCGCTCGGCGATGAGCTGCGCCAGCGCCTCGCCCGAGCCCTTGAGCGACATGTTGACCTTGATCCCGGTCGACTTCGAGAACACGGTCTGGATCATGTTGCACCACTCGGCCTGCACCGAGCACAACACGTTGATCTGGCCGGCGTCCTGCGCGAACGCCGGCGTGGCGGCCAGGGCCACGAGGCTGGCGGCCAGCCAGGACAGCGGGTGACGACGATTCATGGGATGGCTCCTGCGGCGATGGATGGGGGACGGATGACGGGAGCGTCTCAGCGCGTCGGACTCGGTCGAAAGAGCGCGCAAAGCTTATTGCCGTCGAGATCGCGCACATAGGCGAGATACAGCGCCCCCAACTTGCCTTCGCGCAGCCCCGGCGTCTCTTCGATCGAGGTGCCACCGTGGGCCACGGCGATGTCGTGGAATGCCTGCACCTGCTCCGGCGAACTGCACTTGAAGCCGATGGTGCCCCCGTTCGCACAGGTGGCCGCCTCGCCGTCGATCGGCTCGCTGACACAGAAGGTGCCGCCGTCGTGTCGGTAGAAGAGGCGCGTGTGGCCGGTGCTGGCGACGTTGCGGACGGGCTCGCCCACACCCAGCGATCCGAGCACGGCGTCGTAGAACAGCTTGGAGCGTTCGAGGTTGTTGGTTCCGAGCATGACGTGACTGAACATGGGTGTCTCCTGGATTGCACCGGTCGACTCAGAAGGCTTGAATCAGCGCTTCGGGCGCTTCAATTCAAATGCGTTGCAGCCAATAGCCCGGATGGCGCGCCTGAGGGGCGACTGCGTAGACCTGCGGGCCTGCCAGCGAATCCTCTTCGTAGACGAGCGTATAGGGAAAGCGATTCAGGTGATACAGGCGCATTCCATGGTCGCCATGCGGACCGCTTTGCTGGTTGTCCACCAGCAGCGCAAGGACGCGTTCGTACTCCAGGAGGAACGCCTCCGCCAGTGCCGGACTGGCTTGCTGCGCCAAGTACAGGGCGGCTTCCTCGAGCTCGGCTTCCGCTTCGGGATGGATCCAATGCGTCACGCAAGCTTCGCCCGGATCCGCGCCAGCGCCTCCTCGCCCGGCACCATGGCCGCCATACCGGAGCGAACATCGTCACGACGGCGGTTTGCCAATTGCGACCAGGCTCGCTGGGCGGCCGACTCCGGCTCGAGGCTGGCGAGCAGGAGTTCAAGCAGCGAGGCCCGCTCGGCGGGCGGCAGGTTCAAGACCTTTTCGTGAAGCTCGCGGACGGCGTCAGACATGAATCCTCTCCCGAAGGTGACAGCGGTCGGCAAGGATGACACGCCTTGAACCGCCGTTCGTGCCGGCCCGCCCCTTCACCCCACCCGCCGCACATCTTCGATCACCTTCCCATCATTCGGCAAGCTCCCCGCCGGCACCAGTCGCACTTCGCCGCGCAGCTTGGTCACGTCGCGGATGTGCCCCGCCAGCCGTTCGGCCAGGCCTTCGACCGCGCCGCCCGCGGTTTCGACCTCCAGCGTCATGCGGTCGTCGGCCATCTCGCCGCTGACGACGAGGCGCGACTTGATCACCTCCGGGCAGCGGCGCACGATCTCGGCGACCTGCGCCGGGTGGACGAACATGCCGCGGACCTTGGCGGTCTGGTCGGCGCGGCCGAGCCAGCCCTTGATGCGGGTGTTGGTGCGGCCGGTCGGGCACGCGCCGCGCAGTACGGCTGAGAGGTCGCCGGTGCCGAAGCGGATCAGCGGGTAGTCGGGGTTGAGCGTGGTGACGACGACCTCGCCGACCTCGCCGTCGGGCACCGGATCGCCGGTGCCGGGGCGCACGATCTCGACGATCACCTGCTCGTCGAGCACCAGGCCTTCGCGAGCCTCGGTCTCGTAGGCGATCAGGCCCAGGTCGGCGGTGCCGTAGCTCTGGTAGGCATCGACCCCGCGCGCCAGCAGCCAGTCGCGCAGCGCGGCGGGAAAGGCTTCGGCGCCGACCGAGGCCTTGCGCAGCGACGGCAGCGCGATCCCGAGTTCGGCCGCCTTGTCGAGGATCAGCTTGAGAAAGCTCGGCGTGCCGATGTAGCCGGCCGGGCGCAGTTCGGCCATTGCCTGGACCTGCTGCTCGGTCTGCCCGATGCCGCCGGGAAAGACGGTGCAGCCCAGCGCGTGCGCGCCGCCTTCCATCATCGCGCCTGCCGGCGTGAAGTGGTAGCTGAAGCAGTTGTGCACCCGCTCGCCGGCGCGCAGTCCCGCAGCGTGCAGAGCGCGTGCCATGCGCCAGTAGTCGGCCGCGCAGCCTTCGGGCTCGTAGATCGGGCCCGGCGAGCTGTAGACGCGGCGCATGGCCGGGCCGAAGCCGATGGCACTGAAGCCGCCGAAGACATCGCGGCGCAGTGCGGCGGCGCGCTCGCCGCGCGCCGGAGCTGCGGCGCCGCCAGCGCCGTGAACCGCGGTACGCTGGCGCGCATGCAGTTCGCTCTTGCGCGTCACCGGCAGGCGCGCCAGCGCCGCGCGTGAATCGATGGAGGCGGCTTCCACACCCGACAGCAGCTCGGCGTAGGCCGGCGCGTTGCGTTGGGCATGCGCCACCTGCTGCGCCAGTGCGCGCATCAGCGCGGCTTCGCGCTGCGCCGGCTCGCGCGTTTCCAGCTTGTCG
>JBDSZM010000054.1:0-8054 GCA_039925165.1 Burkholderiaceae bacterium | reverse complement strand
GACGAGCTGGCGCGCATCGTCACCCGTTCGGCCGGCTTGCTCGACGTGCCCACCGATGCCGCCGGCGCGTTCGAGATCGCCCGCCGCTCGCGCGGCACGCCGCGGATCGCCAACCGGCTGCTGCGTCGGGTGCGTGACTACGCCGAGATCAAGGGCGACGGCCGGATCGGCAAGGCGCTCGCGGACCGGGCGCTGGCGATGCTCGACGTCGACGCGCTCGGCCTCGACGTGATGGACCGCAAGCTGCTCGAAGCGGTGATCCACCGCTTCGACGGCGGCCCGGTCGGCCTCGACAACGTCGCCGCCGCGATCGGCGAGGAGCGCGACACGATCGAGGACGTGATCGAGCCGTATCTCATCCAGCATGGCTATCTGCAGCGCACACCGCGCGGTCGCGTCGCGACCTTGGCGGCGTATCGGCACCTGGGTGTGACACCGCCGCGGCCGTCGGGCGGCGATCTGTTCGACGGGACCGGGTCGATCTAGGAGCGACCGCAACCGGCACCCCGATTCCCGCGGTTCGTCGTTGCGACCGATCGGATCGGCTGGTCAGCCTCGGGACCCGGCGTGACGCTGGCGCCATGCCGGCCTGGACCTCCTCCGCCACCGCGACCGCACTGCGCGAGTTCGGCGCCGCCATCACCTGGAAGCGGATCGGGGTCACGGCCGTGTCACGCTGGTCACCGCGGCGCTGATCCATCCGATCTTCATCACGCCCTTCAGCGGCGTGCTGTGGGAGATGCTGGTGGTCGCCTGGCTGGTGCTGCTGGCCTATACCGCCGCGGGCGTATGGCAGCCGCCCGGCGTGCCGCGCTGGCTCAACCAGGTACTGGCGGTGGCGCTCGGCACGCCGCTGGCGACCCTGCTGCTCTACATGGGCCTGGTCGGCGGCCAATGGACACGCTTCGCCGAGAACCACGGGCTGGTGCGCGGCTATTTCATCCTCACCGGCATCGTGCTGTCGATCGCGCCGCTGCTCGCGCTGGTCGCGCTCTGCCGCGAGCGCGACGGGCAGGCGCGCAACCAGCTGCTGCGCTTCGAGCTGGAGAAGGCCACGCTCGAGCGACAGGCCCTCGATGCCCGCTTGAGACTGCTGCGCGCGCAGATCGAACCGCACTTTCTCTTCAATACGCTGGCCAATGTGCAGGAGCTCGTCGAGTCGGGTTCGGCGCAGGCGGGTGCGGTGCTGAAGCACCTGATCGCCTACCTGCGCGGCGCAATGCCGCATCTGCACGACGATGCCGCGACGCTCGGTAACGAAGCGGCACTGGTGCGCGCCTACCTCGAACTCATGCACATGCGCATGCCCGATCGGCTGCGCTTCGCCATCGAGCTGCCCGGCGGTCTGGCCGATGTGCGATTGCCGGCAATGGCGCTGCTCACACTGGTCGAGAACGCGATCCACCACGGCATCGACCCGGCCGAGCAAGGTGGCACGGTCGAGGTTCGCGGCTGGCGCGACACCGACGGTCGGGTGCACGTCGCGGTCATCGATACTGGCATCGGCATGGACGCGACCGCCGCGGCCCGGCACCGGGCTCGCCAACCTGCGGGCACGGCTGGCTGCGTTCTACGGCGCGGGCGCGCGGCTCGAGCTGACCGAGGTCGCGCCGCACGGCGTGCAGGCGCAGATCGTCTTCGACCCGGCCGCATCCGGCGCCGCCATCCCGACCGCGAGCGCCTGATGTCCGGCCCTACCGCGCTGATCGCCGACGACGAGCCGCTGCTGCGCGAGCGCCTGCGCGCCCTGCTCGCGCGGCTGTGGCCCGCGCTCGCCATCGTGGGCGAAGCGCGCAATGGTCGCGAGGCGATCGAGCTGTTCGAGACCCATGCGCCGCAGGTCGTCTTCCTCGGCAGCCACATGCCCGGGGCGGACGGGATCGAAGCGGCGCGCACCGGCTCCAGCGTGCGGCTGATTCCGGTCGAGCAGATCGTCTACCTGCGCGCCGACGAGAAATACACGCTGGTCGTGTGGGACGGTGGCGAGGCACTGATCCGCCGCACCATCCGCGAACTCGCCGACGAACTCGACCCGAACCGCTTCGCCCAGATCCACCGATCGGTCATCGTCAACCTGCACCGGGTGGCCCAGGTCCAGCGCGGCCTGCACGAGACCGCTGAAGTACACCTGAAGGAGCGGCCCGAGGTGCTGCCGGTCAGCCGCAGCTACGTCCACGTCTTCCGACAGATGTAGCGGCAGGGCAGCCGGCGGCGCCCGCTTTAGTGAACGGTGGGCCGCAGGTCGCGACAACTGACTCGGACGCTGAACCGGCGGCCTCGACTCACGCCACGCAGCCGCGCGCATCGACCGTCCACAGGGCCTCGACCACGCCGTGATCGAGGCCACCTCGCACCACGACGTAGCGGTCGTGCAGGTTGACGGTCGGGTCGCAGTGGCCGGGCACCAACCAGACCGTATCGCCGAGTTCGGGCAGCGCGTCGCCGCGCGCGCGCAGGATGCCGTGCTCGTCGCCGCCGTTGGCAAACTCGAGATCGCGGCCCCAGACCCGCGGCAGGCCCGAATCGACGGCGTGCGACTTGTGGCCGGCGTCGACCACTGCGTGCGCATGGCCGCGGCTCATCACTTGGCTCTTGACGAACAGCGCGTGCTCGAAGCGAGGCGCGTCGGGCGTCGGCGCATTCGCCGCATAGTCGGCGTCCATGAACAGGTAGCTGCCGACCTGCAGTTCGCCGTAGACCCGGCTGGCCGACTCGTAGGCGTAGGTGCCGGTGCCGGCGCCGGTGACGAGCGGGCAGGCCATGCCGGCCGAGGTGATGGCGGCCTGCGCGGCGCGTGCGGTGCCGACGGCATGGGCGATCGCCGCCGCGCGCTCGGCCGGGCTGCGCAGGTGCTGGGCCCGGCCGTGATAGGCCTGCAGCCCGGCCAGTCGCAGTCCGTGCGAGACAACCCGGTGCGCCAGCGCGCCGGCCGCACCGGGCGCCACCCCGCAGCGGCCATGGCCGACGTCGACCTCGACGAAGACATCGAGCATGGTGCCGGCCGCGTGGAGCGCCTGCGCCAGCCGTTGGACGCCGAGCGCGGAATCGACCGCGATCGCCAGCCGGACCCGGCCCGCCAGCGCCGCAACCTGCGCCAGCTTGGCCGGCGCGATCACCTCGTTGCTGATGTAGATGTCGGCGATGCCGGCATCGGCCAGCGCCTGCGCCTCGCTCGGCTTCTGCACGCACACGCCGACCGCGCCCGCCTGCATCTGGCGGCGCGCGATCTCCGCGCACTTGTGCATCTTCGCGTGCGGCCGCAGTCGCATGCCGTGCAGGCGCGCGTAGTCGGCCATCGCCGTCAGGTTGCGCTCCATCGCGTCGAGGTCGATCACCAGCGACGGCGTATCGACCGATGCAACCGGGTCACCGATCTGCGGCCTCATGAGTGATCCTTCGCGTTGCATGCGCCACCCCTCGCATCGGCGGCCGGCACCGCGTTCACGTCTCGACCGGGGCCGGATCGACCGCCCGGCCCTCGAGGTGCAGGCTGTCGCCCCAGCCGATCAGGCTCAGGCCCTGCGGCGTGTACAGCAGCCGGTTGATGCTGGCGTTGGCGACGTCCCACGCGCGCGGCGCGTCGAGCGCGACGTGCATCGCGGCGCGGTACAGGCAGTCGAGCACGCCACCGTGCGCCACCAGCGCGATGCACTGGCCCGGGTGCGCCGCCGCCAGCCGGGACACGCAGGCGACGCAGCGGGCATAGAAGTCGGTGAGGGTCTCGCCGCCGCCGGGTGCGAAAAGCGGATCGCGACGCCGCCAGCGCGCGCTTTGATCGGGCCAGCGTGCCTCGATCTCGACGAAGGTCGAGCCCTCGAAGTGGCCGAAGCCGCGCTCGCGCAGCCCGGCGTCACGCACCACCGTCAGGCCGTGCACCTGTGCCAGCGCCAGCGCGGTGTCATGCGCCCGCGACAGGTCGCTGGCATAGACCGCGTCCAGCGGTTCGTCGGCCAGCGCCAGCGCCAGGCGTGACGCCTGCCAGCGGCCGATGTCGTTCAGGCCGATGTCGAGCTGGCCCTGGATCCGGGTGGCGCGGTTCCAGGCGGTCTCGCCGTGGCGGATCGCCAGGACGCGGGTGACGGCTTGCACGGCGGCTCAGCCGAGCAGCCGGGCGTTCAGCGTGTACGTGCCCGAGTGCGTGGCCTCGGCCAGGACGTGCGCGTGGATCGCCAGGCGAGCCTGCGCGCCGTTGAACACGCCGTCGAGCGGCGCCCGCGGCACCGACAGGGCGCAGACCGTGTACACGTAGTGATGGATCAGCGAGTCGTTCCAGGGCGGGAACGGGCCGTCGTAGCCGAAGTACTGGCCGGCCATCTCGGGGTTGTCGGCAAACCAGCCGGTGTAGTCGTTCAGGCCCTGGCGCGCGCCGTGCAGCGACTGCGGGCCGGGTTTGCCGTGGGGCTGGAAGCCGCGGCTGAATTCGCCCTCGGCGATCCGGGTCAGGGTCGGCGGCAGGTCGACGATCACCCAATGGAAAAAGTCGGTCCGCGGAAGGTCGGCCGGCACCTCGCGCCCGACCTGGTTGACGTCGTCACCGCGCGTCGGGACGTCGAAGTCGTGGCAGATCAGCGCGAACGACTGCGTCCCCGCCGGCGCATCGCTCCACGCCAGGTGCGGATTGAGGTTGTCGGAGAAGGTCGCACCGCCGCGCCCGTCGGGCCGCCCGGCGGCATAGCGCAGGCCGATCCGCTCGCCGTTGATCCAGCTGTCGCTCCACAGTTTCATGATCGGCGCTTTCGAACTTCAGACGCCCCAGACCACCGGCTCGCCGGCGGCGCCGGAGCGCTTCATCATCTCGACCAGCGGCCATGCGCGCTGGCGCAGGCTGATGCCGTCACGTGCCGGCAGGGTTTCGCCGGCGCTGTGCGCCTCGGCCTCGGCGCGATCGCGCGCTGCCTCGTCGGCGGCGATGGCAGCCTCGATCGCCTGCATCGCGCGCGGCATGTCGGCCGGTTCGATGATGCCCTGCGCGGCCGGCGACTTGCCGATCGTGCGCAGCACGTCGTCGCCGGACGCGGCCAGCATGATGACGTCGCCAGCGGCCTTGGATTTGAACTTGTAGATCATGGCGAGGGATACATGTAATCGCGGTGGAAGGGGTAGCTCGATTGTGCCCCGCGCATGGAGCCCGCCGCGACATCGCCGTTCGGCCGCGTCGCCAGCATCTGGTGCAGCGAGATCCAGCCCTGCTCGAAGCACATCGCGCTGCCGGCCAGGTAGAGCCGGAACGCGCGCACCACGGTCTCGCTGGCGGCCAGCCTTGCCTGCGGCAGCCGCGCCTCGAGCGCATCGCTCCAGGCCCACAGGGTGCGGGCGTAATGCGGACGCAGGTTCTCGACGTCGAGCGCCTCCAGCCGCGCCTCGCTCATCACCTTGAGCACGTGCGAGACGTGCAACAACTCGCCACCGGGGAAGATGTAGCGCTCGATGAAGTCGCCCATGCCGGCGCCGAGCCCGTCGTTGTGGGTGCCGCCGGCCGTGATGCCGTGGTTCATCAACAGTCCGCCCGGCTCGAGCAGGCGCGCCAGCTTGCCGAAGTAGTCGGGCAGCCGGGCCCGACCGACATGCTCGAACATGCCCACCGACGCGATCTTGTCGTAGCGCTGCGCCTCCGGCAGGTCGCGGTAGTCGCGCAGCTCGACGGTCACCCGCCCGGACAGGCCGCGCTCATCGATCAGCCGCTGGACGTGCGCGTGCTGGTTGCGGCTGAGCGTGATGCCGTGGCCGCGCACGCCGTAGTGCTCGGCCGCGTGCATCAGCAAGGCGCCCCAGCCGGCGCCGACATCGAGGAAGCGCTCGCCCTCGCGCAGCATCAGCTTGCGGCAGATGTGGTCGAGCTTGGCGGTCTGCGCCTGCGCCAGCGTCATGTCCGGCCGTGCGTAATAGGCACACGAATAAACCTGCTGCGGGTCGAGCCAGAGGCGATAGAAATCGTCCGAGACGTCGTAATGGAACTGGATCTGGCGGGCATCCACATGCGGCCGGTGGCGCGACGCGGAGCGGGCCGAGAACAGCACCTTGCGCCACCATGCGAGCGGCGCCGACGCCGGCCCGCCGACCGGGTCGGCCTCGACCATCTGCGCTGCGATCGACATCAGGCTGCGCAACGAGCCCTCGAAGTCGAGCCGGCCCTCGACGTAGGCTCGCGCGACCAGCCCGATCTGTCCCTGCGCCAGCGACACCAGCGGCGACAGCTCCTTCAGCAGCAACGTCAGCGCCGCATCGGGGGCGCCGACGCGCCGGCCGCCCGGCAGCTCGACCGCCAGCGGCAACGCGAGGGTTGCGATCTTGCGCTGCAGGGCCCCCTCGAATGTCGCCATCTGCGCACTGTACAAAAGCCGCGCCGCCCTGACCGGCGCATCCGGGTCGCGCAGGGGCCAGCGTCAGCCGCGGCCGACCAGGACGGGGCGGCGCAGCGACCCGGCAGCGCTGGCGCCCCAGCGCGCCTCGAACACGTCGGCTTCGACCGCCGGCGAAAACAGGAAGCCCTGGTACTGGGCGCAGCCGGCACGCGCCAGGAAGCGACGCTGGGCTTCGGTCTCGACACCCTCGGCCACCGTCTCGAGGCGCAGCGCCCGGCCCATCTGGACCACCGCATCGACGATGCCGGCATCGCTCGGGTCGTCGGGCAGGCCCTGAACGAAGCTGCGGTCGATCTTCAGGCGCCCGATCGGAAACCGCTTGAGGTAGCCCAGGCTCGACCAGCCGGTGCCGAAGTCGTCGATCGCGAGCCGCACACCGAGTCCGGCCAGCGCCTGCAAGCGCCGCGCCGCTTCGCGCTCGTCCTGCATCAGCACGGTCTCGGTCAGCTCGAGCTCGAGCCACTGCGGCGCCAGGCCCGCGCGGGTCAGCACGTCCACCACGCCGTCGACGAAGCCGGGCTGGCGGAACTGCAGCGCCGAGACATTGACCGACATCCGGATCGCCAGGCCGCGGCGCTGCCAGGCGACCGCCTGGCGCACCGCCTCGCGCAGCACCCAGTCGCCGATCGCGACGATGAAACCGTTGGCCTCGGCAACCGGAATGAATTCGCCCGGCGAGACGATGCCGCGCTCGGGATCGATCCAGCGGATCAGCGCCTCGGCGCCGTGCACCTGCGCATCGTCGATGCCGACCTGCGGCTGGTAATGCAGGCGAAAGCGCCCGTCGGCCAATGCGAGCCGCATCGCGTGGTCGAGCTGCATCCGGTGCCGCAACCCGCCGTCGTCGGCCGGTGCGGCGCCGCGGTCGTGCAGACGCCAGGCCGCACGGCCGGCGCGCTTGGCCTCGCGCATCGCGGCGTCGGCGCCGCGCAGCAGATCGGCCGGCTCCGGGCCGTCGGCCGGATGCAGCGCGATGCCGATGCTGGCGGTGACCGTGAAGCCGACGCCGTCGAGCTCGAACGGGCGCTGCAGCGCCGCCATCGCGCGCTGGGCCGCCGCCACCGCGCCGGCCGCCTCGGCCTGCTGCACCAGCAGCACGAACTCGTCGCCGCCGGTGCGCGCGACCGTGTCGATCTCGCGCGAGCCGGCGTGCAACCGTTGCGCCACCTCGCGCAGCACGCGGTCGCCCAGGGCGTGGCCGAAGGTCTGGTTGATGTGGCCGAAGCGGTCGAGGTTGAGCGTCAGCACCGCGAACGGCGTGGCGTCGCGACGCGCCGCCGCCAGCGCGCTGCGCAGCCGGTCGTCCAGACGCAGCCGGTTCGCCAGCCCGGTGAGCGCATCGCTGTGCGACAACGCATCGATCCGCTCTTCGGCGCGGACCCGAGCGGTGACATCGCGAAAGCAGAACACGCGGCCGATCGCCGAACCGCGGCTGCGCTGCGACCGGCAGACTCGCTCGAGCACGCGGCCGGACATCAGCATCAGGGTCTCGGGCTCGCCCGGCAGCGCGTCGGCATCGACCGCATCCGCGGCGTCGACCGCGTCGATGGCGGCCAGCGCGCGCATGTAGGCCGGTGGGTCGGTCACGCTGCGGCGCATCCATTCGAAGACGGCGTCATCGTCGCGGGTGCGCAGCAGCGTCTCGGGCAAATCCCACAGCGCGGCAAAGCGGCGGTTGAAGTGGCGGATCGC
>JBDSZM010000053.1:0-3119 GCA_039925165.1 Burkholderiaceae bacterium | reverse complement strand
ACAAGACATGTAGCCGCATGGCTCGTCGAGTTTTGAATGCGCGCCCCGGCGGGTCCGAGGTGGGTGGCCACGACGCCCTGGGAGATCAACAGGCTTAGCGCGAAGCGATGGCGCAACGGGCCGTGAGGAGGCCCTTGATCGCACGCATGTGCATGCGTTGCTGCGCCATCGCGCTCGTCGGCTCAAAGGACGGGAGCCGAGTCCGCTGAATCAATGAAATAGGTGGTGCCGGACGCACAAGACTGGAGCCGGTGCAGAGCCGCGATGCACGGCGATGCTCGTCGACGTCGCGAGCATGCGCAACGCCGCAGCACGCCGGTATCGTGCGGGCAGAACCGGTCCGATTTAGAGTGAGTCGGTGGGCTTAGGGCACGACGATCACCAGATCGCGCGCCCGATCATCCACGCGGCCCAGCCGAAAAACAGCACCGGGAAGACGATCAGCGACCAGTGGTCGAGCCGGACCGCCGCCGGCTCGCGGCCGGACACCTCGAGCTTGAGCGCGAAGGCCGACTGCAGCAGCGACAGGAAGATGAAGCCGATCGCCACCATGTGGACCTCGTCGGCGATCGTCATCACGCCGGAGTCAGGCACCGACGACGAGACGACGAAGGCGCTGGCGGCGACCGCGAACAGCGCGCCCACGCCGAGGCCGAAGCGCGGGTCGAGGTCGCTCGGCTTGACCATGAAAGCCACGAAGGCGACCGCGGTGGCGGCGAGCACGGTCGACAGCAGCTTCCAGGCGGTGCCGAAGGTGGTGCGGTCCATGTCCATCGACAGGCTGTAGCGCGAGTACTCGGAGCGCGCATCGCTCGGCAGCGAGGTGTCGCCATAGTTGCTCTGGTAGACCTTGTCGCTCACCACGCCCTTGAAGTCGGTCAGGAGCCAGCCCGCCAGGTTGAGCTCGTCGCCCAGGCGCGAGTTCTTGACGTCGGGCACGAACACCAGCTCGTCGGTGCCGTGCGCGCTGTCCTCCAGGTGCACCTGCAACCGGTGCGAGTCGAACGGGAACTGCTTCAGGTCCCAGGTCTCCGAGACCGTGGCCGAGACCCGCACCGAGGCGTAGCTCAGATCGCCGATCTTCTTTTCGACCACGCTCGACTTGTTGTCGATCTTGCCGTTGATGAGCTCGAAGCTGTCGAGCGGCTTGTAGTCGGCCAGCGCGCCCTCGGCCTTCCAGCGAAACCACAGGTAGAAGTCGAGCGCGTACTTGTTGTCCTTGAAGCTCACATCCTGGACCTTGGTCACGTAACTGCCGACCACCACCTGGGCCGGTTGCGCCTGTGCGCCCCAGCCCGCACAAAGCAGCATCAGCGCGGTCCAGGCCGCGCGCAGCAATCGATCCGGCATGTCGGAACCCTCCAGTGGTCTTGTTGGTATCGAGCCATCACATTCTGAAACAACGCGGCGCCGTGCAACCCGCGTGCAGACCCGCGATCGGTACATGACGGGCCCGCTACCGCTGGACCGGGCCGCGTGACCGCGGCCCGGCGGCAACCCGTCGTCAGTCAGCCGCGAAGCTGTACGGCCCGCCGCGCTCGAGCGCGCGCCGATACGCCGGGCGCGCATGGATGCGCTGCAAAAAGGCGGTCAGCTTCGGGTAGCGCGCATCGATGCCGCCGCGCTGCGCACCGGCTTCGAGCGGAAAACTCATCTGGATGTCGGCGGCGCTGAAGTCCGCGCCAGCGAACCACTCGCTGCGGCCGAGTTCGGTTTCCATGAACGCGTGTTGACGCAGCAAATTCGGCGCCACCAGCATCGCCTTCACCTTGGCCGCCAGGCCGCGCGCGATCGGCTTGACAAAGAACGGCATGGGGTTGGTTTCGAGCCGGTCGAAGATCAGCTTGAGCAGCAGCGGCGGCATCGCCGAGCCCTCGGCGAAGTGCAGCCAGTAGCGGTAGCGCAGGTGCTCGGGCGTGCCGCGCGCCGGCGCGAGCCGGCCGCGTCCGTGGCGCTCGAGCAGGTACTCGAGGATGGCGCCCGACTCGGCCACCGTGGTCGCGCCGTCGGTCAGCACCGGCGACTTGCCGAGCGGGTGCACCTTCGTCAGCTCGGGCGGCGCCAGCATGGTCTGCGGGTCGCGCGCGTACTTGACGATCTCGTACGGCAGGCCGAGCTCCTCGAGCAACCACAGGACGCGCTGCGAGCGCGAATTCTCGAGATGGTGGACGGTGAGCATGCGGGGTCTCGCGATCGAAGGTCGAAGGTCGAAGCAATGAGAAGGGGTGGCAGCGCTCAGGCGCGCCCGACCGGCTCGGCGATGCAGCGCGTGACGCGTGGCGGCTCGGGGCTGATGTGCAGCGCCAGGCGCCGCTCGCGCCAGGCGACGTCGTCGGAGGTGATGCGGTCGAAGCGGCGCAGGTGCTCGACCCAGCTCTCGTCGACGATGTACTCGACATAGCGGCCCGGCACCGCGGCGTCGCGGAACAGCTCCCACGACAGCGCGCCCTGGCGCAGGCGGCTGCGCCGGCTCTGCGCCATGACGGCGCGGAATTCATCGGCCCGCTCGGGGTCGATGCGGTATTCGATCGTCGTCAGCACCGGACCGGCGCTCGGGTCGACCACGGTCGGCAGGATCGGCGGGCGCAGCGCCTCGGACGGTGTCAGGTCTTCCTCGGTCGCCGGGTCGAGCTGGTGGCGGCGCCGGATCAGGGTCATCGTCAGCGCGCCGAAGACCGCCGCCGACAGCAGAGCGGTGCGCAGCGTGGTGTGGGTCGCGACCTGACCCCAGATCGCGGCGCCGATCGCGCCGCCGCCCATCAGCGACATCTGGTAGATCGACATGCCGCGCGCCCGGACCCAGTTCGGCAGCGCGAGCTGGGCCGACACCGACAGCGCGTTGGCGACGCTGATGGTGGCCACGCCGCTCATGAACATCAGCGGCAGCGCGATCCAGACGTTGGGTGCGAACGCCATCGCCGCGGTGGCCACGGCCTGCAGCAGCGCGCCGTCGCGGATCAGCCGGTCGCCCGACATGTGCTGGCGCACCCAGGCCATGTTGAGCGCCAGCGTGACCGCGCCGGCGCCCATCGCCGCCAGCAGCAGCGTGAAGGTGGCGGCGTCGCCGCCCGGCAGCTGGCGGGCCAGCAGCGGCAGCAGCGAGGTGAGTGCGGCCGCCT
>JBDSZM010000052.1:0-6588 GCA_039925165.1 Burkholderiaceae bacterium | reverse complement strand
CTGCGCAGCATCGCCGGGCAGATGAATTTCTACGGCGCCCTGGCCGCCGAGAGCCTGCGCCAGCCGCTCGCGATGCCGGCGCCCCCGGCGCCCCTGACCCCCGCCGAGCGGACCGCGGCGCGCGCCCATCCGGGCCTGTCGCGGGCGTTGCAGATGGTGGCACTCGGCCTGCGGTCGGAAGGCGTGCGCGAGTGGAACTACGCGCTGCGCGGCATGAACGAGCGCGAACTGCTCGCGGCGGCGCAGCTCGCCTGCGACCGCGAGGTCTGGGACCGCTGCATCAACACCAGCGAGAAGACCCAGGGCGAGATCGACATCGCGCAGCGCTACCCGATGCCGTTCCGTACCGAGGTGCAGGCCCGGGCGATCGAGATCGGGCTCGACCCGGCGTATGTGTACGGCTTGATCCGCCAGGAGTCGCGCTTCATCATGGACGCGCGCTCCAGCGTCGGCGCCTCCGGGCTGATGCAGATCATGCCGGCCACGGCGCGCTGGACCGCGCGCAAGATCGGGCTCGACTACAGCCCCGAACTCATCGCCGACCGCGCCACCAACCTCAAGCTCGGCACCAGCTATCTCAAGCTGGTGCTCGACGACTTCGGCGGCTCGCAGGCGCTGGCCGCCGCCGCCTACAACGCCGGCCCGGGCCGACCGCGGCGCTGGCGCGAAGGACCGGTGCTCGAGACCGCGATCTGGGCCGAGAACATCCCGTTCGCCGAAACCCGCGACTACGTGAAGAAAGTGCTGAGCAACGCCACCTACTACGCCGCGATCATCAGCGGCACTGCGCCGACGCTGGGCCCGCGCCTGGGCACGATGATCGGGCCGCGCGAGGCCAGCGCCGCGCCTGACAAAGACCTGCCCTGAGGCCTACCAACGATCCCGGCTGCGGCCTCATCCCATGTCGAACATCCTGATCCTCGGCGGCAGCGGCTTCGTGGGTGCCAGCCTGTGCGAGCGCCTGGTCGAGCGTGAGCGCGGCGGCGGTCGCATCGTGGTGCCGAGCCGGCATCCGGCCCGCGCGCAGGCGATCCGTCCGCTGCCGACGGTCGAGATGGTGGCCGCCGACGTGCACGACGACGCGCAACTGGCGCGACTGGTGCGCGGCCGGGATGCGGTGGTCAACCTGGTCGCGCAACTGCACGGCAGCGAGGCTGCGTTCCAGCGCGCGCATGTCGAACTGCCGCGTCGCCTCGGCGACGCCTGCCGCAACGCCGGCGTGCGCCGAGTCGTCCACGTCAGCGCGCTCGGCGCCAGTGCGTCGGCGCCGAGTCGCTACCTGCGCTCCAAGGCCGCCGGCGAAGCCGCGCTGCAGGCGGCCGGACTCGACCTGACGCTGCTGCGCCCGTCGGTCATCTACGGTGAGCGCGACCGCTTCCTCAACCTCTTCGCCACGCTGCTGACCTTCTTTCCGCTGATGCCGCTCGGCGGTGCCGACGCGCGCTTCCAGCCGGTCTGGGTCGAGGACGTGGCGAGCGCCATCGTGCGCTGCCTCGACGACCCGTCGACGATCGGGCAGACGATCGAATGCACCGGGCCGCGCGAACTGACGCTGCGCGAACTGGTGCAGCGCGCCGGCCGCTGGAGCGGGCATCCGCGCCCGGTCTGGGGCCTGCCCGCCGGGCTGGCGTCGCTGCAGGCGCTGGTGCTCGAGATGCTCCCCGGCGAGCCGCTGATGTCGCGCGACAACCTGGCCTCGATGCGGGTCGCGAACGTCGCCAGCGGGACCGCGCCAGGGCTGGCGCGGCTGGGCATCGTGGCGGCCGATATCGATGCGGTCGCGCCGAGCTGGCTCGACCCACGCCGCGGCATCGCGCGCCTCGAGACCTGGCGCGCGCGGGCCCGCCGGGGGTAGGCCGGCCGGCAGCGCCGCGCGTCGATCCGATGCGCCCTGCTCATGCCGATCGGCGCTCGCATCGCGTCCGCTGCACCCTTCGACGTGGGCCGCCAGGACAGCACCGATCCCATGTCGGTGATTCGGTGGACTAGGATCGCCGGACGCAACGGAGGCGGCATGCAGCTCTATATCGGCAACAAGAACTATTCATCCTGGTCGATGCGGCCCTGGGTGCTGATGACGCAGGCCGGCATCGTGTTCGACGAGGTCATGCTGCGCTTCGACGGCTTCACGCCGCAGTCGCGCTTCAAGCGCGAGCTCGGACGCATCAGCCCGGCCGGGCGCGTGCCGGTGCTGGTCGACGCCGACCTGGTCGTGTGGGACACGCTGGCGATCGCCGAGTATCTGGCCGAGAAATTCCCGCAGGCCGGACTGTGGCCCAGCGATGCCAAGGCCCGCGCGCGCGCCCGCAGCGTGTGCGCCGAGATGCACGCCGGCTTCGGCGCGCTGCGCAGCGCCTGCCCGATGAATATCGAGGCGTCGCTGCCGCAGGTCGGTGCGCGCGTGCTGGCCGAGCAGGCCGGCGTCGCCGACGATCTCGCCCGCATCGTGCAGATGTGGTCGGGCTGCCTGGCCGACAGCGGCGGGCCGATGCTGTTCGGTACATTCAGCATCGCCGACGCCTACTTCGCGCCCGTCGCCAGCCGCATCCGAACCTACGCGCTGCCGGTGCCCGAGCCGGTGGCTCGCTACGTCGAGCGCATCTTCACGCTGCCGGCCGTCGAGGCGTGGCGACGGGACGCGCTCGCGGAGCAGGACTTCGTCGCCTTCGACGAACCGTATCGCCGCAAGCCAGAGGGCGCGGCTGCCCAACAGTGAGACGCAGTCGTCCAGCGCGACAGCGGCCGGGCCGCCGGATGGACGCCGGCGTCGGCAGGCTGCGACGCCCCCTACACTGCCGCGCATGCAGCGGTATGTGGTCGGCGGCGCGGTGCGCGATGCCTTGCTCGGCGAGCCGGTCAACGATCGTGACTGGGTCGTCGTCGGCGCCACGCCGGACGAACTGATCGCGCAGGGCTATCTGCCGGTCGGACGCGATTTCCCGGTCTTCCTGCACCCGCAAACCCGCGAGGAACATGCGCTCGCGCGGACCGAGCGCAAGACCGCACCCGGTTACCAGGGCTTCGTCTTTCACGCCGCGCCCGATGTCACCCTCGAGGAAGACCTGGCGCGGCGCGACCTGACCATCAACGCGATGGCGCAGGACGATGCCGGCCACGTCCTCGACCCCTACGACGGGCAGCGCGACCTGAAGCTGCGCGTCCTGCGCCACGTCTCGCCGGCGTTCGCCGAAGACCCGGTGCGCATCCTGCGGCTGGCGCGCTTCGCGGCGCGCTTCGAGGGGTTTGAGGTCGCCCCCGAGACCGAGGCGCTGATGCGCGCCATGGTCGACGCCGGCGAGGTCGACGCGCTGGTGGCCGAGCGGGTTTGGCAGGAGCTGTCGCGCGGCCTGATGGAGGCCCGGCCGAGCCGCATGTTCGAGGTCCTGCGGCGTTGCGGCGCGTTGCGCAAGCTGCTGCCCGAAGTCGATGCGCTGTTCGGCGTGCCGCAACGGCCCGAGCACCACCCCGAGGTCGACACCGGTGTGCACCTGATGCGGGTACTCGACATGTCGGCGCGGCTGCAGGCCAGCCTGCCGGCACGCTTCGCCTGCCTGGGCCACGACCTCGGCAAGGCCGACACGCCGGCCGACGTGCCGCCGCGCCACATCGGCCACGAGCAGCGCAACGTCCAACTGGTGCGCGCGCTGTGCGAGCGCTGGCGCGTGCCCGCCGAGTGCCGCGCGCTGGCCGAGGTGACGGCGCGCGAGCACGGCAACATCCATCGCAGCGCCGAACTCGGCCCGGCCGCCGTGCTGCGGCTGCTCGAGCGCTGCGACGCGCTGCGCCGGGCCGACCGATTCGCGGAATTGTTGCTGGCCTGCGAATGCGACGCGCGCGGCCGCGCCGGGCTGGAAGAAAGTGCCTACCCGCAGCGGCCGCGGCTGCTGCGCGCGCTCGACCTGGCGCGCACGGTCGACACCGCCGCGGTCGCCGCGCAGGCCGCCGAGCGTGGCGCGACCGGTCCGGCCATCGGCACCGCCATCCAGGCGGCGCGGCTGTCGGCACTCGCCGCGCTCGACGCCTGAAAGACGACCGGCGGATGCGCTTCGAGGGCCGACTTGTGCGCTGGCACGACGACCGTGGCTACGGCTTCATCGACCCGGCGCTCGGCGGCGACCGAGTCTTCGTGCACGCCCAGGCACTCGGCGCCGGCGCGGCCAGACCCGCCGAGGGCCAGGACCTCAGCTTCGAAGTCGAGACCGTCAATGGCCGCAAGCGGGCCTGCCGGGTCCGTCCGCTTCGGCCCGTCGCGCCGATCCGTGTTCTGCGCCGATCACGCGGACCCGCCGCTTGGGGCACCGCCAGCCTGTTCGCCCTGCCCGCCTTCGCGCTGCTGTGGCTGGTCGTGGCGGTGGCCTGGCGGGTGCCGGCGTGGGTCGCAGGGCTCTATGCGGTCGCGAGCGTGGCCTGCTTCGCGGCGTACGCGCTCGACAAGGCGGCGGCGCGCGGCCAGCGCTGGCGCACCGACGAAGCGAGGCTGCTCGCACTGGGCCTGATCGGCGGCTGGCCGGGCGCACTGCTGGCGCAGCAACTTCTCCGTCACAAGTCGATCAAGGCCCGCTTTCGTGCCGCGTACTGGCGCACGGTGGCGCTCAATGTTGCCCTCTTCCTCGCGCTGAACGCGCCACCCCTCGCGGCGCTGCTGCGCAGCGTCTGGCCTGTGTGAGTCGGACGCTCAGAACAGCTGCGCGATCAGCATCCCGACCACGCTGATCAGCACGCTGCTGGTGAGCGGGATGAACCAGTCGCGGCCGAACAGGCGGAAGCGGAAGTCGCCCGGCAGCCTGCCCAGGCCGATGCGCTCGAGCCAGCGGTGCAGCCCGCTGAAGAGCAGCAGCGCGACGAAGATGACGATGAGCCAGCGGATCACGCTGGCGCTCCACGATGACACCAGCGGATCACGCTGGCGCTCCACGATGACACCCGCCGATCATGCGAGCGCTCTCGGGGACGTACCCGTGCCTCACAAGGTGTGCGTCCGGTCGCCGCGCACAAACCCGAGCGGCGCCTGCACGAAGGCCGCGTCGCAGTCCTTTGCAAAACCGATCACCTTGAACAGTTCACCCATCTCGTGCTCGGTCAGCAGCTTCTGGGCATGCGCCACGCTCGCCGGGTCGGCGCCTTCGAGCAGGCCGAGCAACCCGCAGTTGATGAGGAAGTGCGCCTGCGTCGTGTAGCCCAGCACCTCGAGCCCGGCGTCCTGCGCGGCCAGTGCGATGCCGGTGAAGTCGACGTGCGCAGTGATGTCCTTCTCGCCGACATCGGCCAGCGGCTCGGCGTCGACGCGGTGGGCGCGGTGGCACACCAGCGTGCCGGTGTCGCGCTGCGGGTGGTAGTACTCGGCCTGCGGAAAGCCGTAGTCGATGAAGAAGGCCGCGCCGCGACCCAGCCGCTCGGCCAGCGTGGCGACAAATGCCTGCGCCTGCGGGTGGATCTCGGTCGTATAGCCGGCGCCGAACGGTCCGCCGCCGGGCGGCCGCAGCGCGGTCGGGCGGTCGGCAAAAGCGAAGCAGCCGTCGCGCAGCGCCACGCCGCGCTCGTGCCAGGCCGCGCCGTCGTGGCGCAGCAACTGCACCGGCATGGCATCCAGCACCTCGTTGCCGATGACCACGCCGTCGATCCGGTCCGGCAAGGTGTCGAGCCACACCACCTTGTCGGCGTGAGCGCCGAGCCGGGCCCGCTGGCGCTCGCGCAGCGGGCCCGAGAGCTCGACGATGGCGTAGCGCCCGACCGCGGCGCCCAGCTCGTCGAGCAACTGCGCCGCAAGCGTCCCCGAGCCGGCGCCGAATTCCCAGACCTGCGCGCTGCCGCACGCCGACAGCGCCTGTCCGATCTGCCGGGCCAGCGCGCGCCCGAAATAGGGTGACAACTCGGGCGCGGTGACGAAGTCGCTGCCGTCCTGCGGCAGCCGGCCGAACTGCCGGTCGCCGCGCGCGTAGTAGCCGAGTCCCGGCGCATAGAGGGCCAGCGCCATGTAGCGGTCGAAGCCGAGCCAGCCGCCGTCGCGCACGATGGCCCGGCGGATCAGCGTGGACAGTGGCGTCGATACACTGGCGGCCCCTTCTGGATGCATTGATTCATTGTAGAAACCATGCCCGCGCGACCCGTCGTCCTGGTCACCGGCGCCGCCCGCCGGCTTGGCCGCCTGATCGCGCTCGAACTGGCGCGCCATGGGCACGATCTGGCGGTGCATTGCCGGCGCTCGCGCGACGAGGCCGAAGCGACCGTCGTCGACTGCCGCGCCGCCGGCGCTCGCGCCGAGGTCTTTGCCGCCGACCTGGCTGACGAGGCCGCCTGCCGCGCCCTGCTGCCGACGGTGGTGGCGCGCCTCGGCAGGGTCGACGCCGTGGTCAATAACGCCTCGGTGTTCGAGCACGATACGCCGGCGAGCTTCGGCTACGCCGCGATGGAGCGCCACTGGCGCGCCAACACCGGGCCGGCGGTGCTGCTGGCGCAGGCGCTGCACGCGCATGTGATCGAACGCGCCGAGCACGACCCGGAGGCGGCCGGCTGCATCGTCAACCTGCTCGACCAGAAGCTGTGGAATCCGAACCCGGACTACTTTTCCTACACCCTGTCCAAGGCCGC
>JBDSZM010000051.1:0-5565 GCA_039925165.1 Burkholderiaceae bacterium | reverse complement strand
GCGCGACCGCGGTCGAGCCGGTGAAGCACACGCCGGCCGCCAAAGGGTGCGCGACCAGCGCGGCGCCGATGCGCTCGCCAGTGCCAGGCAGCAGCGCCAGCGCGTCGGCCGGCACGCCGCACGCGTGCAGCAGCGCGACCATGCGCGCCGCGACCGCCGGCGTCTGCTCGGCCGGCTTGGCGGCGACGGCGTTGCCCGCCACCAGCGCCGCCACCACCTGGCCGGTGAAGATCGCGAGCGGGACGTTCCACGGGCTGATGCAGACGAAGACGCCGCGGCCGTGCAGCCGCAGCTCGTTGCTCTCTCCGGTCGGACCCGGCAACGTGCGCGGCGCGAGCGCGGTCTGCGCCTCGTCGGCGTAGTAGCGGCAGAAGTCGATCGCCTCCCGCACCTCGGACACCGCATCGCCCATCGTCTTGCGGCCCTCGTGCACCAGCACGCCGCACCAGGCGGGCAGATCGGCCTCGAGCCGGTCGGCGCAGCGCCGCAGCACCGCGGCCCGCTCGGCCAGCGGCGTCGCATTCCAGCCGAGGTGACCCTGGTGCAAGCGCTGCATCACCGCGTCGATGTCGGCCGGGTCGGCCGGAGCGACCGCTACGACCCGCGTCGCCGCCACCGCGGCCATCAAGGGCGCGAGGTGCGCCTCGCACGCCAGGTCGCGCCCTGCCGAATTGCGCCGCGCGCCCGCGCCGAAAAGGTCTGCCGGCGCTGGCAGCCCCGGCTGCGATGCCGGCGTGAGCGGCGAGGCGAGCAGCGTCTCGACATCGACCTGGGTGTCGGCCAGCTGGTGCACGAAGGACGAGTTGGCGCCGTTCTCCAACAGCCGGCGCACCAGATACGCCAGCAGATCCCGATGCCGCCCCACCGGGGCGTAGACGCGCAGCGGCACGCCCCCGCGTGCAAGGCCCCCCGCTTGAGCGGGGGGAGGGGGGGGAGTGGTCGTCATGGCATCCGCCCGCAAGGGTCGGGGTGTGGTCGTCATCAACCCCGCAGGGGAAGGCATTTGCCGCGAGACCTCGCGGTAAATGCCTTCCCCCATGCCGTGCAGGCGCTGCAGCTCGAACGGCGCATCGCCCGCCATCGCCAGGATGGCGGCGATGGTGCCGGCGTTGTGGGTCGCGAACTGCGGGTAGATCACGTCGGCGTGGTCGAGCAGCGCCCGCGCGCACGCCAGGTACGAGAGGTCGGTGTGGTGCTTGTGGGTATAGACCGGGTAGCCCGACAGTCCCAGCTCCTGCGCGCGCTTGACCTCGCTGTCCCAGTACGCGCCTTTGACCAGCCGGACCATGAAGCGCAGGCCGTGGCGGCGCGCGATCGCGGCGACCGCGCCCACGACGTCGAGCGCGCGGGTCTGGTAGGCCTGGACCGCGAGGCCGAAGCCGGTCCAGCCCGGATGCTCGGCCGCGATGCGCGCGGCGCAGGCATCGATCAGGTCGAGCGAGAGCTCGAGCCGCTCGCTCTCCTCGGCATCGATCGTGAGGTTGAGGTTGGCCTGCGCGGCGCGTGCGATCAGCCGTTCGACCCGCGGCAGCAGCTCGGCGAACACGCGGGCGCGCTGCGCTTCCTCGTAGCGCGGGAACAGCGCGCTCAGCTTGATCGAGATGCCGTCGGCCGCCTGCGGGCTGGCCGCGCGCCCGGCACCGGCGATGCGTTCGAGCGCGTGCGCATAGGCGCCGAAATAAGCCTGCGCATCGGGCTCGCTGCGCGCCCCCTCGCCGAGCATGTCGTAGCTGAACCGCAGTCCCGGCGTCGCGCCCCGCTGGCGGGCCGCCTGCGCCAGCGCGGCATCGATGTCCTCGCCGAGGACGAACTGGCGTCCCAGCAGTTGCAAGGCGCGCACCGTCGCCGCCACCACCGTCTGCGCGCCCAACCGCTGGAGCAGGCCGGCGGGCGCGTCGTGCTCGGGCAGGAAGCGCTTGGACATGGCGATCGCGCTGGCCGACAGGCTCGACAGCATCCGATGCGAGCCCCCAAGGGCGCCGCGCGGCGGTGTCAGCCCACCCAGGGCGGCGCCGGGCAAATCGGCGCGGCCCGTCGTTTCCCGGTGCGGTCCCTCCGACGGCGTGCCGAAATCGGCCCGACCGAGCTGGTCGGCGGTGAGCGCGATCGCGGTCGCGGCGTCGGGGACCCGCAGCAGCGCCTCGGCCAGCCGCATCAGCGCCAGGCCCTCGGCGCTCGAGATCGGGTACTCGTGCAGCAACGATTCGAGCGCCCAGAACGGCGCCGGCGTGTCGCGCACCGATTCAACCCAAGGCCGCGCCGTGCGCACCACGCGCGACCAATCGAGCCCGGCCAGCGCCGGCAGCAGCTGCGCGAGCGTCGCCGATTCGTCGCGGTAAGGAAACGGCAGGCGCGCGTGCCGCGGCGGTTCGGGCAGCGAATGGCGCAGAGACGGCGGCGGCGGGGCGGTGGCCATGCGGGTGGGGACGACGGTCCGTCAGCATCGGGCCGTGTCCGGATCGTAGCCGCCCGACCGCTCGCGGAGGGCTCGGGCGCCGCGCGCGCCCCGGGCGGACGCCACCGATCCGCCAGCCGTGCGGACCTTGGCCGCATCGACCGGCGCAGGCCGATGGAATGCCGTCCGCACCGCGTTGCCGGCGCGATTCGGCCCGCGTCGCTCGGCGGGAAGTGATGCGCCTCGCGGAAGAACGAGCTCAGGTAGGTGGTGAGGCAATGGATGAAGGCCTGCCATGGGTGCTCGGCCTGCGTCCCGCGGGCCTGCTCGAGATCCCGCAGGTCACGAACGAAGCGAGGCCGCCTTCGCCCGGACGTCACGCCAGGCGGCGGTCGACCATCGCCTGCTTGCCGGCGTGCCAGCGTACCGGCTGATGCCGGCCTGGCAGTGGATGAGCGTGCGCAGCCACTCGTAGTCGGCCGCATCGAAGTCGACGTCGGCGGTCCGAGGCGCAGCTTCAGTACGGACAGGGGTTGCGCGCACAGCGGGTTGCTCGCCACCGCCGATCCCCTCCGACGCCCGAACCAGCGACCGATGTCGGCCGCTCTTCAGCGCAGCGAACAAGACGCCAGCCGGCCGGCCGGCATCAGAAGCCGAGGCTCGCGAGGAGGTCGTCGACCTCGCCCGGGTTGGCGGCGACGTCGCTGCGGCCAGCGGCGTCGACGACCGGGCCCGGCAGGCCGGCGCGTTCGACGCGCTGGGCGTCCTCGGCCTGGTGCGCCGGCTCGGGCGGCGCGGCCTGCAGCGGACGCTTGACCAGGCTCGCCTCGTGGTTGTCGGCCATCGCGATGAGCTTGGCCACCCCCTGGCCGGTCAGGTCGTGAAGATTGTGCGCCAGCAGGATGTCGGTCAGGTGCCGGTCGGTGCGGCCGGTCGCGGCCTCGACATCGCCGACGAAGTTCAGCAGCGCGCCCGACGCCACGGCGCGCACCGGGTCGGCAAGCACCGCCGCGGCCATCGCATGGCTGGCGCGACCGATGCTCGCGTGCTCGAGCTTCGCCTGCTCGACCGAATTCAGCACCTTGCCGGCGGCGTCATGGGTCTTGCGCGCGATGCAGCCGAGCCGGCTGCACGCATCGGGCAGGCCGTCAGGCGCGTCCTGCCCGTTGGACATGACGCCCAGTGCCGTCAGCGTGGCGTGCCGCTGGCGCGTGATGTGGCCGAGTTGTCGGAACATTTCCGGCGATTCGGCAGCAGCCGCGTGCGACGGGGCCAGCAGGGCCGCGGGATCGATCTTCATGGGACGGCTCCGGTGCGTGCGCTCAAGCGGGTGCGGCGGCGCCGTTCATGTTGGGCATGTTGACGTCTCGCACCACGAGTCGCAGGCCGGCGCCTTGAGCCTCTGCAGCGCGACGGCACCGTCCTCGGCTACGTCGGCGTTCGCGTGGCCCATCTGCTTGAGCAGGCCACGCACGATGCGACGCATCGTGGACAAGTCGTCGACGATCAGAAGCGTCATGGCGGGGGCACGGCTCATGCACATCCTTGAAGCCACCGAGGGTGGCGCGCTGCAAGGTGTTGTCGGCGCTGCGCGGGCGAACTTGAAGCCGCCACCGGCACCGGTCGCGGCGCCGCACCTCAGCCGCGTGGGCCGAAGATCGCCGAGCCGATGCGGACCAGCGTGGCGCCCTGCGCGACCGCCGCCTCCAGGTCGTCGCTCATGCCCATCGACAGGGTGTCGAGCGCCAGCCCATCCGCCTGCAAGGCCTCGAAAAGCTCGCGCAATGCGCGCAGCGGCGCTTCCTGCGCCGCACGGTCGGCGGCCGGCTCCGGAATCGCCATCAACCCGCGCAGGCGCAGCCGCGGCAGCGCGGCGACGGCGTGTGCCAGCGCCGGGACGTCGGCCGGCGCGGCGCCGCTCTTGCTGGGCTCCCCGCTGATGTTGACCTGCAGGCAGACCTGCAGCGGCGCGCGGTCGGGCGGCCGCTGCTCGGACAGGCGCTGCGCGATCTTCAGCCGGTCGACCGACTGGACCCAGTCGAACCGCTCGGCGACGACGCGCGTCTTGTTGCTCTGCAGCGGCCCGATCAGATGCCACTCGAGCGCCGAGAGCAGGTCGGCCAGCGCGTCGATCTTGTCGACACCCTCCTGCACGTAGTTCTCGCCGAAGCGGCAATGGCCGGCGGCGTGGGCAGCGCGCACCGCAACGGCCGGCTGGCTCTTGCTCACCGCGAGCAATGTGACGCTTTGCACGTCGCGCCCTGAGCCAGCGCAAGCGGCCGCGATGCGTGCGCGCACTTGCATCAGCTTGTCTGCGATCATGGCCATAATTCGCGAGCCTAACCGGGGCCGCGCCCGGGCCCGGCCTCCGACCGCTCCCGCTGGCCCCCGGCTACCACCCCAGGACCCATGGACATCACCCAACTGCTGGCGTTTTCGGTCAAGAACAAGGCGTCCGACCTGCACCTGTCGGCCGGCCTGCCACCGATGATCCGCGTCCACGGCGACGTGCGCCGCATCAACGTCGACCCGCTCGAGCACAAGCAGGTGCACGACATGGTGTATGACATCATGAACGACTCGCAGCGCAAGGCCTACGAGGAGACGCTGGAGTGCGATTTCTCGTTCGAGATCCAGGGCCTGGCGCGCTTCCGGGTCAACGCTTTCAACCAGAACCGCGGTGCCGGCGCGGTGTTCCGCACCATTCCGTCGAAGATCCTGAGCCTGGAGCAGCTGAATGCGCCCAAGGTGTTCGCCGAACTGTCGCTCAAGCCGCGCGGCATGGTCCTGTGCACCGGGCCGACCGGCTCCGGCAAGTCGACCACGCTGGCGGCGATGGTCAACCACCTGAACGAGCATGAGTTCGGCCACATCCTGACGGTCGAAGACCCGATCGAGTTCGTCCACGAATCGAAGAAGTGCCTGATCAACCAGCGTGAGGTCGGGCCGCACACGCTCAGCTTCAGCAACGCGCTGCGCTCGGCGCTGCGCGAGGACCCGGACGCAATCCTGGTCGGCGAGATGCGCGACCTGGAGACGATCCGCCTGGCCCTGACGGCGGCCGAGACCGGCCACCTGGTGTTCGGCACCCTGCACACCAGCAGCGCCGCCAAGACCGTCGACCGCATCGTCGACGTGTTCCCGGCGGCCGAGAAGGAGATGGTGCGCGC
>JBDSZM010000050.1:0-8247 GCA_039925165.1 Burkholderiaceae bacterium | reverse complement strand
CGCCGACATGGCGGACCTTGCCCTGCGCCAACACCGGGTGCGCCGGCTCCTTCATCGGCGTGCCGTCCTTGCTGTGGATCAGCCAGCCGCAGGGCAGGCCGCCGACCTTGGCCTCGGCCAGGTCGGCGCCGGTAAAGATCTCGAGCACGCCCGGCGCCGCCTTGGCGGCGTCGAGCCTGATCGACCTGATGCGGGCGTGCGCATACGGCGAGCGCAGGAAGGCGGCGTAGCTCTGGCGCGGCAGGTTGACGTCGTCGGTGTACTGGCCGGCGCCGGTCAGGAAGCGCTGGTCTTCGCGTCGCAGGACGGATTGGCCGATCGGGTCGACGGGCGGTTGGGACATGTCGGTCATGGGGTGCTCCGGAATGGGATGGGTCGGCGGCGCAGGCGCAGCGGTCAGGCCGCGGCCGCGGCCTGGCCCGACTGGCCCGACTGGCAGTGCTGGATCGACTTGACGATGTTGTGGTAGCCGGTGCAGCGGCAGATGTTGCCGTCCAGCCCTTCGCGGATCTCGGCTTCGGTCGCGTTCGGCTTGTCCTCGAGCAGCTTGATCGCGCTCATCACCATGCCGGGGGTGCAGAAGCCGCACTGCAGGCCGTGGCACTCGCGGAAGGCCGCCTGCATCGGGTGCAGTGTGCCGTTCTGGCTCAGGCCCTCGATGGTCGTCACCGACGCGCCCGCGACCTGCAGCGCGAGGATGGAACACGACTTCACCGCGCGCCCGTCGACGTGCACCGTGCAGGCCCCGCACTGGGCGGTGTCGCAGCCGACATGGGTGCCGGTGAGGCCGGCTTCTTCGCGGATGAACTGCACCAGCAAAGTGCGGGGGTCCAGATCGGCGCGGCAGGTCTTGCCGTTGAGGGTCAGCGAAAAGGGAACGCTCACTTAAGTCTCCTTGGGGTGCGGCTGCGCCTGAAATCGGCTCGAAGGCTGGCAGGCTGACGCTTCGCGTGGCGCGCGACAAGGGGGTAGAAACCCGGTTCTGCGCCCGCTGCGCGCAGCCTCGACAGCGCCGCCGCTACCATCGGTCTCCCGTCTCTTCCGAGCCGTCTGCATGCCCCGCTCCCGTGCCCGCCGCGCCCTTTCGTTCGCCCTCGCGCTCATGCTCGGCGCCTGTGCAGCGCCTGCCCGCCTGACCCCTGGAGCTGCCATGCCGCCCGTCAACGCCGCCCTCGCCGCCACGTTCGCCCCCACCGGCACCCTGCGCGCCGGCATCAACGTCGGCAACCCGATCCTGGCCCGCCTCGACCCCGTCACCGGCCGGCCGGTCGGCGTCTCGGTCGACCTGGCGCAGGGCTTTGCGCGTGAGCTCGGGGTGCCGATCGAACTGGTGGTGTTCGACGCCGCCGGCAAGTCGGTCCAGGCGCTGACCGCCGAGAAGGTCGACATCGGCTTCTTCGCGGTCGACCCGGTGCGCGGCGCCGGCATCGCCTTCACCGCGCCCTATGTGCTGATCGAGGGCAGCTATCTGGTGCGCAACGATTCGAAGCTGCGCGCCAACGAGGAGGTCGACCGCAGCGGCACCAGCGTGATGGTCGGACTGGGCAGCGCCTACGACCTGTACCTGACGCGCGAGCTGAAGCAGGCCAGGCTGGTACGCGCACCGACCTCGCCCAAGGTGGTCGACACCTTCCTGGCCGAGCAGACCGACGTCGCCGCCGGCGTCAAGCAGCAGCTCGAGATGGACGCCAAGCGCCTGCCCGGGCTGCGCCTGCTGCCGGGTGGCTTCATGGTGATCCAGCAGGCGATGGGCACGCCGAAGGCACGCGGGTCGGAGGCCCAGGCCGCCCTGTCGGCCTATGTCGAGCGCATGAAGGCGAGCGGCACCGTGGCTGAGGCGCTCGCGCGCCACCGCATCGAGGGCGCGTCGGTCGCCCCGGCCGGGCGGCCCGGGTCGCCCTGACTCCTGTTGTCAAAATTTGGCAAACTCTAGCCCTGGGTTCCGGCGAGCCCCGGGGATCAACGATGGGTACGATGAACATTTCCCTGCCAGCCACGCTGCACGATTTTGTCGATGACCAGATCGCCCGAGGTGGGTATGGAACTTCGAGTGAATATGTCCGCGAGCTGATCCGCCGCGACCAGGAGCGCCTGCGTCTTCGCGCGCTGCTGCTCGAAGGGGCCGAGTCACCGGCGAGCGGCGAAGCCGACGCGCCGTATTTTGCAGCGCTGCGCGACCGCGCCACGTCGGCATAGCCCACCAAGCACCGAGTGAGCCGGCGCACGTCCCAGCCGCTGGTCCGCCGCGCCCGTGCCGACGCGGATGTTACCGAGGCGATCGATCACTACTTGGTCGAGGCGTCCGGCGCGGCGCCGGGCTTCGTCGAAGCACTCGAGGCGGCATACGCGCACATACGCCGCGCGCCGGCCACCGGTTCGCCGCGTTACGCGCATGAGTTGAACCTTCCGGGCCTGCGATTCTGGCCATTGAAGCGCTACCCCTACATGGTCTTCTATGTATCGCGCGCTGACCGTATCGAAGTCTGGCGAGTGCTACACGGCAAGCGCGATCTGCCGCGCTGGCTCCAGCACGGCGCCGACGACGAGCCGCCGCTGCGCTGAACGAACAATAACGAGGGAGCAAATTCGCTTGGCCGCCATCCACCAACTCATTTCACAGGTTCCGGACGCGACACTGCGCGAGCGACTGCAGCAGGAAGCCGATGCGCTGACGCACGGTCGCAGTTTCGGCTTGGCTGGCGGCAGCTTGCAGCAGGCCGTCGACGGCGTGTTGACGGTCAGCGTCCGCACTATTGGGCTCGACCAGAAGCGCGGTAACCACTCCCGCGGGCAATTACACCGTGCCGATAGCGTCGGCAGACCTTGCGGCTCTGTTCGAGCGGGTGGGACTTCGCCTTTCCAACGGCCTGCATATGTCTTGGTGGCAGGCCCAGGCGGATCGCGACGCAGACGAAGTGAAAGCGGAACTCGTGGTCGTCAGCAGGCAAACGGGTGTGCTTGAGCGTCTCGAAGTGCTGGCGCAAGCCCAGTTCGATCTGAATTTTGCTCGCCATCGAGCGGCGATCCGAGGATTGCACGAGGCGCGCTTACAACATTGCGATCACTTGCGCCTGGCCAGTGCGAGACCGGTAGCGGTGGAGTGGCAGCTACCACCGTCGATCGCGTTTCGCCGTTGGGCTAAAACGCACCGCAGTTCGACCGGCATCTTTACATCGAACCCGATGGTTCATTCCGGGCGGATCTCGGGCCTGGGAAAAGGCGGTGATCGAACAGGCGCTGGCGGACACGCGGGTCGTCGGTTGGCTCGCCGACGTTCTGGAGCCACACGACCCGAGTCGCAAGGACAACGTCCCCAAGGCCGTCGGCTTTGCGCACTTCGCCGAAGCCCACGGGGCGGGCTACGGCTGTATTGGCCTGGTCAGGAAGCTCCGCGTCGCCGTGGGTGCCGAGGAATATCGAGTGCTCGACTGCAACAACGCCGAGACGCGATGAAGAGTTCTGCGACTCAGTTCACCCGAAAGCCTGGAGCAGTTGTTCCGAGACCGAGGCGTTCGAGTCGGTCAATAGCGCGCCGGCGCCGCGTTACGCCGCGGTACTCGGCCTCTCCGCCAGCGCCCGCGCGATGTGGCGCCGGCCGACCCCGGTCTTTGGCGCATGGAAGTCGAACCAGCTGCGCACGTCGGCCTCCAGGCCGATGCCGTGCATGTAGTTGTAGACCGCCTTCTTGAGCGCCGGGCCGAGCGCGGCATGGTCGGTGCCGGTCGGGTCGTCGAAACCGATGTCGTTGCTCGCGAACGCGCTGTGCGGCGGCGCCGAGGGCAGCGCGTGCAACGTCACGCCGTAATCCTGCGGGTTCTGGCCGACCGGCGAGTGCACGGTGCAGGCGAAGCGGTGGAAATAGCCCGACTGGATGCAGCCGGCCTCGAACAGCTGGCGCACGTACTCGAGCGCGTCGACCGTGTCCTGCACGGTCTGGGTCGGGAAGCCGTACATCAGGTAGGCGTGGACCAGGATGCCGGCGTCGCTGAAGCCCTTGGTGACGCGCGCGACCTGCTCGACCGAGACGCCCTTCTTCATCAGCGCGAGCAGCCGGTCCGACGCCACCTCCAGCCCACCCGAGATCGCGATGCAGCCGCTTTGCGCGAGCAGCTCGCACAGCGCCGGGCTGAACGACTTCTCGAACCGGATGTTGCCCCACCACGAGATCGACACGCCGCGCCGCAGCAGCTCGAGGGCCAGCGCCTTCAGTGCCTTCGGCGGCGCCGCCTCGTCGACGAAGTGGAAGCCGGTCTGGCCGGTCTCGGCCACGATCGCCTCGATGCGGTCGACCAGCAGCGTGGCCGACGCACCTTCGTAACGCGAGATGTAGTCCAGGCTCACGTCGCAGAAGCTGCACTTCTTCCAGTAGCAGCCGAGCGCCACGGTCAGCTTGTTCCAGCGCCCGTCCGACCACAGCCGGTGCATCGGGTTCAGCATGTCCAGCAGCGACAGGTAGCGGGCCAGCGGCAGGCCGTCCCAGGTCGGCGTGCCGACGTCGGCGAAGGCGATGTCGGGTTCGTTCCAGTTCATGTAGCGCACGATGTCGTGGCCGGTGGCTGCGTCGACGGGTGTGGTCACTTCGCGGACGAAGCTGCGCACCAGCCGCTGGCGCGAGCGCCGGCCCTGCAGGTGCTCGACCAGCGCCAGCAGCGGGCGCTCGCCGGCATCGAGCGTCACGACATCGACGAAGTCGAAGAGGCGCGGCTCGGCCAGCCCGCGCAATTCGGTATTGACATAGCCGCCGCCGAGCGCGATTGAAATGCCGGGCCGCTGGCTGCGGATCGTCTGCGCGATGCGCAGCGCCGCGTACACCGACCCCGGGAACGGCACCGACAGCAGCACCAGCGACGGCGCGTGCCGGTCGATGGCGTCGAGCGTGAGCCGCGACAGGGTCCGGTCGATCAGGTTCGGCGGCGCGGCCAGCGCGGCCGCCAGGGGATCGAAGCTGGGTTGGCTCTGCGCCAGCGACTCGGCATAGCGCACGAACTCGAAGCGCGCATCGACCGCATCGCACAGCACGTCGGCCAGGTCGTTGAGGTACAGCGTCGCGAGGTGACGCGCGCGGTCCTGCACGCCGAGCGCGCCGAAGGCCCAGGCCAGGGGGTCCGCGCCGTCGTCGTCGACATAGACGTCGAGCGTATCGAAGCGCGGCCCTTCGGGCAGGAAGCCGCGTCCGGCGATGCGGTGCGCGAGCGTCGGGTCGCGGCCCTGCAGGAAGGCGATCGCCGGGCCGATCGTGGCCTGGTAGCGGTCGCAACCATCGCTGAAGGCGGCGACCGCCGGTGTGCGCGCGGCCGACGGGTTGGCATCGACGGCAGCGCGCACCTGCGCCAGGCCATCGGCGCTGAAGAGCGCGAGCACCAGCGCCAGCGCCAGGTCTTCCTGCACCGCGTCGATGCCGCGCGAGCGCAGGAAGCCGGTCAGGTAGGCGGTGGATGGGTAGGGCGTGTTGAGCTGCGTCATCGGCGGGATGACGGACAAGACCCGGAACGGCGCGGCCCCGTCCGGCGACGGCAGCGCGGGCCGGTCGGCGTGCGGATCCCGGTCCGGGTCCGGGGCGCGGTTCCGCGCGTTCATGGCTCGCCCCGCTGCCTCACGCGGCCTTGCGGAAAAGCATGACGTGCTGCCACGGCAGGCTGTCCACGCTGCGCTCGAACACCAATGGGAGGACGGTCGCCTCGCGCCGGATCTGCGCCTGGCTCATCTTGTGGAGCGCCTTGATCGGCACCCGTTCGTCCTCGGCGCGGTACTCGACGAACGCGACCCGGCCGCCCGGCTTGAGCGCGCGCAGGATGCTCTGCAGCACCTCGAACGGATACGCCAACTCGTGATACACGTCGACCATCAACGCCAGGTCGACCGATTCCGGCGCGAGCTTGGTGTCGCGCTCGCCGGCGAGCACCGGCCGGATCTGCGTCAGGCCGGCCTCGCGCGCGCTGCGTTCGAGCCACCGGATCATCTCGGGCTGTACATCGACCGCCAGCACGCTGCCGCCAGGGCCGACCGCGCGCGCCAGCCGGCGCGCGACATAGCCGGTACCGGCGCCGACGTCGGCGACCGCCATGCCGGGTCGCAGTCCGAGGGACGCGACCAGCAGGTCGGTACGCTCCTCGCGCTCGCGTTCCTCGCGCTCGAGCCAGGCCGCGCCCTGCCAGCCCATCACGCCGGCGATCTCGCGGCCGAGATAGCGTTTGCCGATGCCGTGCGGGCTGGCCGGGCCGGACGTGTAGCGCGCCGGCTGGGCGTGCAGCAGGCGCGCGGCCGTCAGCGCCCAGACCGCACCGACGCCCGCGAGGACGACGCGGCGACGGGTAGGCCAGGGGACGACGACAGGCACGGTCATCGCGCCATTCTCGACGCGCTCGACCGCGGCGGCCGGGTCGACCACGCGATCAACGCGAGCAGCACCACCTGCAACGGCAGGCGCAGCCACAGCAGCCAGGTCGGCACGTCGAACAACTCCGGACGCTGCAGCATGTAAACGTGCGCCGGCGTGACCGCGAGCGTCAGCAGAAACAGGCCGATCCCCGCGCCCCGCCGGCTGCGCGTCCACAGCAAGCCCGCAGCCCCAAGCAACTCGAAGGCGCCGCTCCACAGCACGGCGGCCCGCGGCCACGGCATCCACGGCGGCACGATCCGCATCTCGGCCTCGGTGTAGACGAAGTGCGCCAGGCCACCGATCAGAAACCAGAGAAAGACGAGCGCCAGGCCGAGCCGTCTCGCGCGGTCGTTCGTCTGGACGTGGCTCACGCCAACGTCGGGCAGGCTGGCCGGCATGGCGTCACGCGGCGGTTCAATCATGCTCGGCCCCGGCCCCGGCCGCGTCGAGCCCGCGCTGTTGTCGGCGCGCCTCGCGCAGCCAGGGGCGCAGCGCCACCGCGTCGTCGAGCAGGCGCAGCTGAACGATCTGATGGGCAATCGCCTCGCGCAATGCCCGCGCCTCGTCGCGCACGGTCAGGTTGAGCTTTGCCGGGTTCATGCCGCGGCCCGGCGGCAACCCGAGGTCGGCGCGCACCTCGGCCTCGACCCGGTCGATCTCGTCGCGCAGGTCGCGCAACCGCGCTTCGAGCAGGCGCGTGCGCGCGGCACGCTGGGCCGGATCGAGCCCGGCCGGCGTCGCCGGCGGCGCGGTGCCCGCCGCGCCCTGCAATTCCAGCAGCGTCAGCAGGTCGCGGCCCTCGTAGGCACGGTTCGCCTGCTGCATCAGCGCGGTCTTCGCCTCGCGCCGCGCCGGATCGCGCTCGCGGTCGGGGTGCAGCGCGCTCGCGAGCCGCCGAAAGATGTTGCGCAGCGTGGTCGTGGCGACCGCAGCGACCGGCGCTTCGGCGGCCGCGGCGGGCGTGCGGCGCCGCTGCGCGCGGGCACGGGCATGCGCCTCGGCGTGGGCGCGGGCCTGCGCGGCGGCAGCCGCCCAAGGTTCGTCGTCGGCATGCGCCGCGTCGCTGCCGGGATCGGCGGTGGCCGTGTCGTGCGTGGGCACCGGGTCGCCATGGCGACGCTGCAGCGCCTCTATCGCCTCGGCGTCCTCGTCGGTGGCATGGCGCAGCTCGTCGAGCGCCTCGTGCAGCAGCCGCGTCAGCGTGGCGCGCTCGGCGCGGTGCCAGCCCGGATCGTCGAGCAGGCGGTCGAGTCGCAGCGCTTCGTCGCGCCGCAGGGCCAGGTACTGGCGCAGCAGGGGCGCGACCGATCGGGTCCAGGCCTGGGCATGGCGGGTGCGTTGCTCGACCCATGCGGCCAGCGTCGCGCGCGCGGCGGCGATGGCCTCGACCAACGGCGCGTCGTCGAGCGGCGCGTCGCCCTCGCCGGCGGGTGCGGGCGTGGCGGGGGTGCGGGAGAGGGAGGATCGGGGCGGCGCCATCGGCGGATCGTGCGGGGTCGCAACATCGGAACGGGTGGACGGCATTCTCGGTGCCGCGCGGCGGCGGCGGACGAGGCGCGAGAATGCGCGGCACCGCGGTGCAGCCCATGCGCCGGTGCAGCCCCCGCGAGCCGGCGCGCGCAGAACCCCGACCGCCATGGACCTCATCACCGAACCCCACCTCGAAGCGCCCGACGATTTCTACGAGGCGCTGATCGACGCGCACCGCGACCTGTCGACCGAGCAGAGCGCGGCCTTCAATGCGCGGCTGATCCTGCTGCTGGCGAACCACGTCGGCGACCTCGAGGTCCTGCGCCAGGCCCTGGCTGCGGCGCGGGCGCCCGCCTGAGCCCGATCATCACCGACCCCTGCAACGACCAAGGATCCCC
>JBDSZM010000049.1:0-5082 GCA_039925165.1 Burkholderiaceae bacterium | reverse complement strand
TCCACAGCGTCAGCGCCCCCACCGCGCAGGCGGCGGCACTGCTGGCGCGCATCCACCCGCGGCTCGATTGCGCCGACCTGGCCGCGACCCGGGCCGCGCTCGACGCCGCGCCGGTCTGGCTGCTCGGGCCGGGGCGCGAGCACTGGGAGGCGCTGCAGGGCATGGGGCTCAAGACCCTGGCCGACCTGCGCCAGTTGCCGCGCGCCGGGCTGGCGCGGCGCTTCGGCGAGGGCTTGCTCGACGAGCTCGACCGCGCCCACGGCGAGCGCCCCGACCCGCGCGAGGCCATCGTGCCGGACGAGACCTTCGAGACCCGGCTCGAACTCTTCGCCCGCGCCGACACCACCGAGCAAGTGCTGCACGGCGCAGCACTGCTGCTGGCGCGGCTCGCGGCCTGGCTTGCCGCACGCCACGCCTACGTGCGCCAGTTCACCCTGCTGATGCAGCACGAGCCGCGCTGGCGCAAGGACGACCGCACGCCGACCGCGACCGAACTCGCCATCGCGCTGGCCGAACCCTCGCGCGACCCGGCGCACCTGCTGGTGCTGCTGCGCGAGCGGCTCGGCCGGCTGCAACTCGCGGCGCCGACGCTCGAGCTGCACTTGCGCGCCGACCGGACGGTCCAGCGCGCTGCCCCCAACAGCGAGCTGTTCCCGACCCCGCACTGCGAGCGCGAGGGCCTGGTGCGGCTGATCGAACGGCTGCAGGCGCGGCTCGGTGCAGCGCAGGTCCAGCGTCTGGCCGGCGTGTCCGATCACCGGCCCGAACGCGCGAGCGTGCTGCACGCGGCCGACCTCGCCGCGGCCGCCCGACCCGCGTCGGGCGCTGCGCCGGCCGATCCGGCCAGCGTGCCGAGCGCGGTCCGGCCGGTCTGGCTGCTGGCGCAGGCGCAGGCGCTGCCCGAGCGCCAGTCGCGACCGCTGCTCGACGGCGCGCCGCTGCAATTGCTGAGCGGGCCCGAACGCATCGAGTCCGGCTGGTGGGACGGGGTGCCGGCCGAGCGCGACTATTTCATCGCGCAGGCGCCGGACGGCGCGCTGGTGTGGATCTACCGGGCCCGGTTGCCGCTGACCGCGCCCGAGACGGCGCGCGGCTGGTTCATGCAGGGCCGTTTCGGCTGAATCTTCAGGCGGACCGGCGCGGGCGACCGGTCGTTTGCCCGGTTGACGTGCCACCCCGGCGGGCTCTAGCGTCGCCACGCACCTTGCAACCCCTCCGGAGATCCCGCCATGACCCCGAGCCGCCGCCCGTCGATCACCCGCCGCCGCCTGGCCCTGGCCGCGCTCGCCGTGGTCGCCTTGCCGGCGGCGGCGCAGACCGCGGGCTGGCCGAACAAGCCGATCCGCTACATCGTCCCGTTCGCGCCGGGCGGCGCGACCGACATCCTGGCCCGCGTCGTCGGCGAGAAGCTCGGCCTGGCACTCGGCACCACCGTCGTGGTGGACAACAAGCCGGGGCAGGGCGGTTCGGCCGGCTCGGCCGAGCTGGCGCGCGCCGCGCCCGACGGCTACACGATCGGCGGCGGCACGGTCAGCTCGCACGGCCTCAACGCCACCCTGTACGACAAGCTGCCCTACGACCCGGTCACGAGCTTCGAGCCGATCACGCTCTACGCCACGCTGCCCAACGTGCTGACGGTGCACCCGAGCGTGCCGGCGCAGAACATCCGCGAGTTCATCGCGCTGGTGAAGGCGAACCCCGAGAAATATGCCTTCGGGTCGGCCGGCGTCGGCACCTCGCAACACATCTCGGGCGAGCTCTTCAACACCCTGGTGGGCGTGCGCATGCAGCACATCCCGTACCGCGGCAGCGGGCCGATGCTGCCCGACCTGCTGGGCAGCACGCTGCCGACCGCGTTCGAAAATATCAACGGCGTGCTGCCGCATATCAAGGCGGGCAAGCTGCGCGGCCTGGCCGTCACGACCGCGCAGCGCTCGAGCCTGCTGCCGGACCTGCCGACCCTGGCCGAAGCCGGCCTCGCCGGCTACGAGATCGGCTCCTGGCAAGCGGTCTTCGCCCCGGCCGGAACGCCGCGCGCCATCGTCGAGCGGCTGCATGCCGAGATCGCGAAGATCCTGAAGATGCCCGATGTCGCCAAGCGCCTCAACGACCTCGGGCTCGAACTGAACGGCATGCCGCCGGCAGAGTTCGCGGTCTTCATCAAGAGCGAGGTGCCGCGGCTCGGCAAGATCGTGAAGGACAGCGGCGCCAAGGCCGAGTGAGCCGGTGCGGCCGCGGGGCGCCGCAGCATCAGCCCCCGGGCTGGAACCCGAAATACCAGCGCACCGAGTGGCAGAACACCGGTGCCGCGAAGCACAGCGGCGCGACCCGGTCGAGCAGCCCGACCGCGCCGGTCACCGACGACTTGCCGCCCCACGAGCGCACGCCGACATCGCGCTTGAGTGCCTTCATCACGAATTCGCCGAGCGTGCCGCTGGCGCCCGCGACGAAGCCCATGGCCAGCCCGGGCAAGGCGCCGAAGGGCGTGATCCAGACCAGCACCGCGCCGATCCACACCGCGCGCAGGTCGCGCTGGAAACGGTCGGTCGCCTCGGCCTCGTCGGACCGGCGCTCGCGCAGGCTGCGCGCGAAGGCGGCCAGGCCGACCAGCGCCAGCACGCCGAACAGCGCCAGGAACAGCAGGCCGACCTGCTGCGTGACGGTGAGCGCGCGCAGTCCGGTCATGGCGTCGTCAGCGCACCGAGCGCAGCGCGAGCACGGCAGCGCGCGCGATCGAGGAAAATGCGCTTGCCCTCGTCGGGCGCCAGTGACCGCGTTGAAGATCTCGCGCGTGATCCAGTGCCGCAGTGCAGAGGCGGTCCAGTAGTCGAGTGCCGCGATCGGCCGCGTCACGGCGGGCAAGTCACCAGGCAGCGCGGCCCAGATCAGGACCCCGTCGAAGTGGCTCTGGGGTTCTCGAAATAGATCCGCTGCTCGGCCTTGGGTGGGCAGCCGTGCCAGCGTCCCCGGGCGCCGGTGGTGGGGCGTGCCAGAAAGGCCAGCACCAGACCGACGGCACCGGCGCGGGTCATCGCCGCAACCCGCTTTCGGCCCGCCCTCGTCGGCCGGCTTTGCCGTGACGGCAATCAGCGCGCCGTCCGCGCCGTCCGCCGGTCCGCCTCAATGCCGGAAATGGCGCACCCCGCTGAACACCATCGCCACCCCGCGTTCGTCGGCGGCGGCGATCACCTCGTCGTCGCGCACCGAGCCGCCGGGCTGGATGACGCAGGTCGCGCCGGCATCGACCACCACGTCGAGGCCGTCGCGAAACGGAAAGAAGGCATCGCTCGCGACCGCCGATCCGGCCAGCGACAGGCCGGCGTTGGCGGCCTTGATCGATGCGATGCGGGCCGAGTCAACCCGGCTCATCTGGCCGGCGCCGACGCCCAGCGTCATGCCGTCGGCGCAGAACACGATCGCGTTGCTCTTGACGAACTGGGCGATCTTCCAGGCGAACAGCAGGTCGTCGAGCTGCTGCGGCGTGGGCTGGCGCGCGCTCACGACCTTCACGTCGGCCCGGGCGAGGACGTGGTGGTCGACGCTCTGGATCAGCAGGCCCGAGCCGACCCGCTTGTAGTCCTGCGCATGGCCTGCCCGGCCCGCCTCGCCGAGCTCGATCTGCAGCACCCGCACGTTCGGCTTGGCGGCCAGCGCGGCGCGTGCGCCGGCGCTGTAGGCCGGTGCGATCAGGACCTCGACAAACTGCTTCATGACCGCGCGCGCGGTCGCTTCGTCGACCTCGCGGTTGCAGGCGATGATGCCGCCGAAGGCCGAGGTCGGATCGGTCTTCAGGGCCTTGGCGTAGGCGGTCAGCATGTCGGCGGCGATCGCGACGCCGCACGGGTTGGCGTGCTTCACGATCACGCAGCCCGCGCCCGCTTCGGCATCGTCACCGGGCGCCGCGCGCAGGCTCTTCACGCACTCCCAGGCCGCGTCCGCATCGGCGATGTTGTTGTACGAAAGCTCCTTGCCCTGCAGCTGGCGTGCGCTTACGAGCGAGCCCGGCGCCGGGTCGAGGTCGCGGTAGAACGCGGCCTGCTGGTGCGGGTTCTCGCCGTAGCGCAGGTCCTGCAGCTTGGCGAAGCGCAGCGTGCGCCGGGCCGGGAAGGCGTCCGCGACGCCGCCTTCGGGCGAGTGCGACGACAGGTAGTCGCTGATCGCGAGGTCGTAGTCGGCGATGCGGTTGAAGGCCGCGACCGCCAGCGCGTAACGCGTGGCGCGGTCCACCGCGCCGCGCCGCTCGAGCTGGTCGAGCACCGTGCGGTATTGCGAGGCATCGGTCAGCACCGCGACGTCGCCCCAGTTCTTGGCCGCCGATCGCACCATCGCCGGGCCGCCGATGTCGATGTTCTCGATCGCTTCCTCGAGGCTGCAGCCGGGCCTGGCCACGGTCGCCTCGAAGGGGTAGAGGTTGACTACCAGCAGGTCGATGGTGGCGATGCCGTGCGCGGCCAGCGCGGCCATGTGCTCGGGCAGGTCGCGGCGCGCGAGCAACCCGCCGTGGATCGTCGGGTGCAGCGTCTTGACGCGGCCGTCGAGCATCTCGGGAAAGCCGGTGTGGTCGGCGACCTCGGTCACCGCGAGGCCGGCATCGGCGAGCATCCGCGCCGTGCCGCCGGTCGACAGCAGGCGCACGCCGAGGCCGGCGAGTTGGCGTGCGAAGTCGAGCACGCCGGTCTTGTCGGACACGGAGACGAGGGCGGTGAGTGCGGTCATGCGGGACTCGGTGGGAACGTCATCGGGAACATCGACGGGAACATGGACGGAAGGACCGTCGGACTCCCGGCGCGACGGCCAGCGCGCCGCGCCGTCATCTGATCAGCTTGTTGTCGAGCAGCTTGCGGCGCAGCGTGTTGCGGTTGATGCCCAGCCACTGCGCGGCCCGGCTCTGGTTGCCTTCGGCGTGCTTCATCACCACCTCGAGCAGCGGCTTCTCGATCACTCCGAGGATCATCTCGTAGATCGAGGTCGGCTCGGTGCCGCGCAGGTCCTTGAAGTAGCCCTCGAGGCTGTCACGGATGCATTCTTCCAGGTGCTTCTTGTTGCTCATGCGGCGATGTCGGCAAGGTCCGGGGCGATCGA
>JBDSZM010000048.1:0-3758 GCA_039925165.1 Burkholderiaceae bacterium | reverse complement strand
TCCTTTGCCAGCAGGCCAACTGAGCGCCGGTACAGGCTCGCCGCGGCATGCATGTCGCCGCGCGCGAAAGCCCGCCGGCCGGCATTCGACAAGCGCCGGCCGGCGTCTGCCCCGACCGCCAGTCCGATGGCGTCGAGCGGCCCGAGGTCGCGCAGACAGGCGTGTGCCTGCTCGAGGTGATAGCCGAGGATTTCCTCGAACTCGAGCGCACGGTCGCGGTCCGCGTTCACCCGATCGGCCCAGCGCACGAATTCGATGTGCATCGTCGCGCGGGCCCGCTTGAGCAGGCCGTTGTAGACGGTGTCACGCACCAGGTGGTGATGAAAACGGTATCGCGCATCCGATTCAGGCTGCGCCGTCGGGTCGATGAACTGCTTGCGCGTGAGCGTCGCCAGATGTTCCGACATCGCCGGTCGCACCGCTTCAGGGGCGAGCGATTCGACCGCAGAGCGGACGAATTCCATGCCTATCACCGACGCCGGCTCGACCGCCGCCCGCTCCTTGCGTTCCAGCTTGTCCAGGCGCGCCTCGAGCAGCGCGTGGATCGTCGGAGGCACCGAGATCTCGCCGTAGCCTTCTGCTCGCACCCACTGCCCGGCCTGGTCGCGCAACGCGCCGCTATCGATCAGCATCGACAGCATCTGCTCGACGAAGAGCGGGTTGCCTTCGGCGGCACGCACGATGCGCTCGGTCACTCCTGGAGCGAGCCCCGCCTGTCCGAGCAGGTTGGCGACCACGCTGGCGGACGCTTCGTTCGACAGCGGGTTCAGGACAAGGCGGCTGGCCTTCGCGCGTTCGCTCCACTGCGGACGATCCTCCAGCAGATCGTGACGGGCGGTGCACAGCAGCAGCACGGGCGCCGATTCAGCCGTGTCGAGCACGTGCTCGAGCAAGTCGAGGAACGCCGGCTCGGCCCAGTGCAGGTCGTCGACCAGCGCGACCACCGGGCCGTCGGCCGCCAGACGTTCGAACAACTTGCGTGCCGCCCAGTACAGCTCGTGCAACGGAAACACCGCCGCGGTCAGCCCGATCGCCGCCGCCAGGCGGTCGCAGACATCGGCGTCGCCGGTGACCGCCTGGAGCTTCGCGAGTGCCAGCTCCGAGGCGTCGGCATTGGTCGTGCCCGCGGCGGCGTTGACCATCTCGCGCAACGGCCAGAATGTGATGCCATCGCCGTACGGCAGGCAACGCCCTGGCAGAACGCGAGCGCCCAGGGCGATGCGGTCGGTCACCTCGCGCACCAGCCGCGACTTGCCGACGCCGGCATCGCCGATCACCGTCACCATCCGGGGGCTGCGCAGTTCGAGCAGTTCGCGGTACACCTCGGTCAGCACCGCCAGTTCCTCGTCGCGACCCACGACCGGGGTGTCTTGGCGACGCGTGTTGCCGTCCAGGCCTTTCAAGGACAGCAACCGGTAAGCCGCGACCCGCTTGGCCTTGCCCTTGAGCTCGAGCGGCTCGACCGCTTCGACCTCGACCGCATCGCGCACCAGCCGGTAGGTGATTTCGCCGAGATAGATGCCGTTCAGCGGGGCCGCCTGCTCGAGTCGGGCAGCCACGTTGACCGCATCGCCGGTAGCCAGCTTCTGGTCGGCGCCGGGGTCGGCGTTGGCGACGACCTCGCCGGTGTTGACACCGGTCCGGTTGGCCAGCCGAACGCCGAAGCGCGTGTAGAGATCGGCGTTGACTTGCTCCAGCGCCGCCTGCATCCCGGCGGCAGCGCGCACCGCCCGCAGGCCGTCGTCTTCATGGGCGCGCGGCAGGCCGAACACCGCCATGATCGCGTCGCCGATGTACTTCTCGATCTTGCCGCCGTGGCGGGTGATCTCGGCGGCCATGGCATCGAAGTAGCGCTGCTTCACCTCGTGCAACGCCTCGGGGTCGAGGTGTTCGCCGAGCGAGGTCGAATCTTTCAGGTCGGTGAAGACGATGGTGACGGTCTTGCGGACGTCGTGCGACGGCAGCAGGGCCACCGGCGCGGCCACAGCCAGCGGAGTTCCGCAGTATCCGCAGAGCCTGAACTTGGGGGGGTTGTCTTCGCCGCACCCCGGGCACTTGACCATGGCGTGCAGTCTAGCGCCCGGGCTCGACGCCGGGACGTGGCCGCCCCGGGGCTCAGGCCGGGATCCGGTGCTCGGAGGACAGCGGCGTCACCAGCACCTTATCGACCCGTTTGCCGTCGAGGTCGACGACTTCGAAGCGCCAGCCCTGCCACTCGACCGTGTCGGCGGTCTCGGGCAGCCGCCCGAGCAGCAGCATCACCATCCCGGCCAGGGTGTTGTAGCGCCCGCGGTCTTCCTCGGGCAGCTGCTTCAAGGCCAGCCGGTCCTTCAGCTCGGGGACCGGAATCAGCCCGTCGACCAGCCAGCTGCCATCGGCGCGCTGCACGGCCCACGCCTCGCCGTCGGTCGGGGTGGTGAACTCGCCGGTGATCGCTTCCAGCACGTCTCGCACGGTGATCATGCCCTGGACTTCGCCGTACTCGTCGACCACGAAGACGATCTGCGCGCTGGAGGCGCGGAAATGGTCGAGCAGTTCCATCCCGGACAGGGTCTCGGGCACGAACACCGGCGGTTGCAGGCCCTGCGTGAGTGACAGCGGCTCGCCGCGCAAAGCCTGCTGAAGCAGGCTTTGCGCCGAGATGACGCCGAGCACGTCCGACAGGCCGTCGCGGCACACCGGATAGCGCGAGTGCTCCTCCGCGCTGATCTGTTGCAGGACCTCGTCGGCCGACACGGCGGTGTCGAGCCACACGATCTCGGTGCGCGGGATCATCATCGAGCCGACCTGCCGGTCGTCGAGGCGGAACACGTTGCGCACCATCTGGTGCTCTTTGGCCTCGATCACGCCGGCATCGAGCCCTTCCTCCAGGCTCGCCGCGATCTCCTCCTCGGTCACGCTGCGGTCCGGCTTGCCGCGGATGCCCAGCAGCTTCAGCGTCGCCTCGGTCGCCGCCGTCAGCAAGCGCACGAACGGACGCATCAGCATCGACAGGAAATCCATCGGTGGTGCGACCAGGCGGGCGACGGTCTCCGGGTACATCTGGCCGAGCCGCTTGGGCACGAGCTCGCCGAAGATGATGGTGGCGAAGGTGATGATGACGACCACCAGGCCGGTGGCACTCAGGCTCGCGGCGCGCTCGGAAATCGCCCACACGGTGCGCAACCACAGCGCCAGCGGCGCCGCGAACGCGCCTTCGCCGACGATGCCGTTCAGGACCCCGATCGAGGTGATGCCGATCTGCACCGTCGACAGAAACTTGGTCGGGTTGTCATGCAGGTCCATGGCCGCCTGCGCACCGCTCTCGCCGGTCTCGACCATCACTTGCAGGCGGGCCCGACGGGCGGCAGTGAGCGCCATCTCGGACATCGCGAAGGCACCGTTGAGCAGGATCAGGAAGGCGAGTAAGGCAACGTCCATGCGGCGCGCGCGGCGGGAGATGCGAGCCAGCGTAGCAGAATCGACCCATGATCTTCATCGTGGGCGACGTGCAGGGCTGTCGCGAGCCGCTCTCCCGCTTGCTCGACGCGGTGGGTTTCAGCGCCTCGCGCGATCACGTGTACCTCCTCGGCGATCTCGTCAACCGGGGGCCCGATTCGCTCGGCACCTTGCGGCTCTTGCGCGGACTGGGTGGATCGGCCACCTGCCTGCTGGGCAACCCCGATCTGCACTTGCTGGCAGCCGCCGATGGCGTGCGCACGCTACACGCCGGTGACACGCTCGCGGACGTGCTCGCGTCTCCCGAACGCGAGGCGATG
>JBDSZM010000047.1:0-2536 GCA_039925165.1 Burkholderiaceae bacterium | reverse complement strand
ATGCCGATGATCTGGCGCGCCTGCGAGGTGGTCAAGCTCGCCAGCGGCCAGCCGCAGATCCGCCTGCACGGCGAGCTCGCACGCTGGTTCGACGCGCGCGGCCTGCGCGCCCACGTCACCCTGACCGACGAAACCGACTACGCCGCCAGCTTCGTGGTGGTGGAATGCGATCAACCTCCAAGGACCCCATGAACGACCATGCACCCGTCGTCCTCGACGTCGCCGGCCTCGCGCTGACCGACGCTGACCGCCGACGCCTGGCCCATCCGCTGACCGGCGGCGTGATCCTGTTCGGCCGCAACTGGCAGGACCGCGCCCAGCTCACCGAGCTCAACGCCGAGATGAAGTCGATCCGGCCTGACCTGCTGATCTGCGTCGACCACGAGGGCGGCCGGGTGCAGCGCTTTCGCACCGACGGTTTTACCCACCTGCCGCCGATGAGCGTGCTGGGCGAGATGTGGCTGAACGACGGCCGGGGCGGGGTCGGCAGCGGCGCCTTGGCGGCGCTGGATGCGGCGACCGCCGCCGGCCACGTGCTGGGCGCGGAGCTGCGGGCCTGCGGTGTCGACCTGAGCTTCACGCCGGTGCTGGACCTCGACCACGGCGGCTCCGGCGTCATCGGCGACCGCGCCTTTGCACGCGACCCGCGGGTCGTCGCCCTGCTCGCCAAGAGCCTGATGCACGGCCTGCTGCTGTCGGGCATGCACAACTGCGGCAAGCACTTTCCGGGACACGGCCACGTCAAGGCAGACAGCCACCACGAGATCCCGATCGATCGGCGCACGCTCAAGGCGATCCTCGAGGACGACGCGCGTCCGTACGAGTGGCTGAGCACCTGCCTGGCGTCGGTCATGCCGGCACACGTGGTCTACCCGCGCGTCGACGCCAACCCGGCTGGCTTCTCGCCACGCTGGCTGAAGGAGATCCTGCGTCTGCAGCTCGGTTTCCAGGGCGCAATCTTCAGCGACGACCTGAGCATGGCGGGCGCGCGGCTGGTCGGCGGGGTCGAGGTCAGCTACGCGGAAGCGGCTGCGGTTGCGCTCGGCGCCGGCTGCGACCTGGTGTTGTTGTGCAACCAGTCGGTCGACGGTGGCGCCGCGGTCGACCGCCTGCTCGACGGGCTGGCCGCGTCCGGATCGCAGGGACACTGGCAGGCCGATCCGGACAGCGAGGCACGCCGCCTGGCGCTGCTGCCCGCAACGCCGCCGCTCACCTGGGACGAACTGATGCACGCCCCGGCCTACCAGCACGCGCTCGAGCGGCTGCCCTGATCGCCGGGCGCAGGACCTAAAGCAGGCTTGATTTGAAAAAGCCGCCGGGTCACCCCGGCGGCTCGCTCGACGGTCGCGTGACCGGTTTAGTCGCGCGGTGCGGTCGGCTGCGCCGCCTTCTCGAACGGCAGCTTGAACTGCGACAGATCCTTGCGGGTCTCGACCAGCACCAGCGGGCCGTCGTCGACCGCGGCCACCGGCTTGCGTTCGCGCGGTACCCGCACCGGCGCGGGCTGGCTGTCCATCTCCGACTGCACGGCGCGGATCTTCTCGACATCCGAGTTGACCCACTCCAGGCCGGCCGACTTGGCGATCGCCTCCAGGCTGTCGACCGGCAGTGCAAACGCCTCGGCCGAGACCGCCACCGGCGCGGCAGCCTCGACCGCCTGCACCGGCTCGACCGTCGCCATCGTCGCCTTCGGCAGGCTGGCCAGCACCGGCTCGACCACGGCGACCGGCGTTGCCACGTCGATGCTGGCGGCGTTGAACACGGACGGCATGGCATCGGCTACCCCCACCGGGGTCGGCGTGTCGCTGCTTCGCGTCGGCTCGGCCACCGCCAGGGGTGCCGCGACCTCGGCCGCCGCCGCATCGGCCAGCGCGCCACCGCCCAGCCCTTGCGGCGATGCCTCGCCCATCGGACGCTCGGTGCGCTGGCGATCGCGGCCGCGGCCGCGGCCCCGGCCGTCGCGCTCGCCACGCTCCGGACGTTCGCCGCGTTCGACCCGCTCGGCATCGTCGGTGCGCGGCGCCATCGCGCCGGCCGCCCCATCATCATCGGACTGCGCCTCGGTGCCCGCGACGATGGCCGGCCGCATCGACGCATCCTCTGCGGTCTGCGGACTCGTCGCGTCGACGATGCCGTCTTCGGCCGAGCCGTTGTTGCTGCCGCTCACCCCGTCGCGACCCTCCTCGCGATCGCGGCCGCCGCGTCCGCCGCGGCGATTCCGACGCCGGCCGGGCTGGCGTTCGCCCTGCGCGTCGACACCCTCGGGCGCCTCGGCGCCAGGACGGCTGTCGACGAAGGCCGGTGCCGACGCTGCGCCGGCCTCGGCGCCCACGCCATCGATGTCAACGGCCGGCGTACGGGGCGCATCGCGGTCGCGCTCGGGGCGTCCGCCCCGCCGCGAGCCGCCGCGCTCGCCGCGGCCTTCCGGGCGTCCGTCGTCGCGCGTCTCGCTGCGCGCGGGTCGTTCCGTTGCCTGCAAAGCCTCGCCGGCGTCGCGCCGGGGCACGTCATCACCCGCCGGACGATCGAGGCGCTC
>JBDSZM010000046.1:0-4167 GCA_039925165.1 Burkholderiaceae bacterium | reverse complement strand
CGTCGATGCGCTCGCGATGCTGCGCCGCTTCTTCAACTACCTGCCGCTGAACAACCGCCAGCAGGCACCGACCCGGCCCTCCGGTGATCCGGCCGACCGGATCGACCGCTCGCTCGATACGCTGGTGCCCGACAGCCCGAACCAGCCCTACGACATCAAGGAGCTGATCGTCAAGACGGTCGACGATGCCGACTTCTTCGAATTGCAGCCCGACTACGCGGCCAACATCGTGATCGGCTTCGGCCGCATGGACGGCCAGGTGGTGGGCATCGTCGCCAACCAGCCGCTGGTGCTGGCCGGCTGCCTGGACATCAAGAGCAGCATCAAGGCGGCGCGCTTCGTGCGCTTTTGCGACGCCTTCAACATCCCGGTGCTGACCTTCGTCGACGTGCCCGGCTTCATGCCCGGCACCGCGCAGGAGTACGGCGGCATCATCAAGCACGGCGCCAAGCTGCTGTATGCGTATGCCGAGTGCACGGTGCCCAAGATCACCGTCATCACGCGCAAGGCCTACGGCGGCGCCTACGACGTGATGAGTTCCAAGCACCTGCGCGGCGACGTCAACTTCGCCTGGCCCAACGCCGAGATCGCGGTGATGGGCGCCAAGGGCGCGGTCGAGATCATCTTCCGCGAGGACAAGGGCGATCCCGAAAAACTCGCGGCACGCGAAGCCGAGTACAAGGCCCGCTTCGCCAACCCCTTCGTGGCCAGCGCGCGCGGCTACGTCGACGACGTGATCCAGCCGCACGAGACGCGCAGGCGCGTCTGCCGCTCGCTGGTGATGCTGCGCGACAAGAAGGTCGACGACCCGTGGCGCAAGCACGGGAACATCCCGCTCTGAATCCGCGCGCAACGCGCCGCACCCGCCACCCAGCCACTTCGAGGAGGCCGCCATGCTCGAGCTCCACGACCCCGGTCGCCGCGATCCGCACACCGATGCGACGGTGCGCGGCGGCATCCTCGTGAGCGCCAGGCGGCGCGCCGACGTGGTCGCGCTGCTCGACGCCTGTGCCGACATCGTGGGCGGCGAGGCCGGCTGGCAACCGGCGCCGGCCGGCGCGCGCGACGACCTCGAGGAGCGCCGCTTCCGTCGCCTCTATGGCCGCTTGATGGCCGGCGACCTGTCCGGCGATGCCGATGCAGCGGCACCGTCGGCCGCGACCCAGCGGCGCATCGAGCGCCTGCTCGCGGACCCGCGGCGCGACCGTTTCGACACGCTGATGCTCGGCCTCGCGACACTGCTCGACGCCTGGGACGACGACCGTGACGACGACCGGGGTGGCGACGAACCGTCGGACCTGCGGGCCTGGCTCGCGCTCGGCCGTCCCGGCGACGCCCCGGCGGCGGAGGTTGTCGTCACTTACGGCGCGGCGCGCGCGGGCCTCGCGCTGTGGCCCGGCTCGCTCGTCGCGGGGCTGTCCGTCACCGCGCTGGTCAAGGGCGCGCGCTGGTGCATGGGCGTGGTGGGCGCGGTGGCCGGCAAGTCGCCGCAGCGGGCCATCCACGAGCTGGTCGAGCACACGCGGGACCGTGCTCGCGCCGCGAACTGCCAGTACGACGTGCCGCGGCTCGATCGCTTGACGGACGCCGAGCGGCAGGAGCTCGAGTCGCGCCGGCTGGTGGTCGTCCTGCTGCATGGGCTGTGCTCGACCGACCTGCTCACCTTCGACGGCTGGATCGCCGCACTGCTGAACACGAATCCGCACGCGCTGCTGCAGCGCCTTTCGACGCCGTCCGATCCGCCGCGAGAGGCGACCGGTGTCGTGGCGCTGCACGACGGCCTCCAGGCGGCGCTGGCGGACGCCGGCGACGACCTCGCGACGGTCGGTGGCGCGACGCTCGCGCGTTTCGTCCACGGCCAGGTCGGTTGGGTCGGCTGGCCGCACGACACGCTCACCGGCATCGAGGAGAACGCGCGCGCGCTCTACGACCTGATCGACGCCAGCTTCGATCCGGCCTCCGGGCCGAAGCTCGTCTTCGTGTGCCACTCGCGCGGCGGGTTGGTCGCGCGCGCGGTGGCGGCCAAGCTGCTGGAGCGTTCGACGCCGGCGCACGACTGGGTGCCGGCGCTGCTCGACCTGTGCACCTTCGGCACGCCGCACGACGGCGCCGCGATCGCCGAGGCGTCGACCCTGGGCGCGCGCGAGTTCGCGACCTACCTGCTGATGTTCGGCGTGACGCGCCGGCTCGCCAGCCTGTCCAACGTGCTGGCGGTGCTGGATGCGCGCACCGCCGAGGGCATCGAGAACCTGAAGCCGGCCGGCGCGGTGACGGCCGACCGTGCGCATGCCTACGTGAGCGACCTGTACGACCGCGAGGCCGGGCTGCGGCGCGCCGGTGGCAGCCGTCATCCGCCGCTCACCGCCATCGGCGGCCGCATCGATGCGACGGTGCGGTCGCGCTGGCAGGGCCGCGCCGCGGCCGCGCTGATCGAGCGCAAGCTCGGCCACGCCGACCACGACCTGGTGGTCGAGCGCTCGTCCACCGTGTCCAGTCGCGCCCGGCCGCAGGCCACGATGACGGTGGCCAGCGACCACTTCGGCTACTTCGACCGCGACGGCGACGCCGCGCGCGGCATCGACCTGACGCTGGCGCGGCTGTGGACGCACCTCGGTCCGGCGCTTGCCCCGTGGGCGGCGGCGCGCGCGCAGGCCCGCGTCGCCCCGCCGCGTGCCATCTTCCCCAAGCCCTTCACCTTGGTCAGCCCGCCGAAGACCCCATGACCGCGGCGACGTCGCTGCCCGGAGGCCGGAGACCCGACCCCCGTTTACCAAGATCCTGATCGCCAACCGCGGCGCAATCGCCTGCCGCGTCATCCATACGGCGCGCCGCATGGGCATCGCGGCGGTCGCCGACTACGCCGAGGCCGATCGCGACGCGCTGCACGTGGAGATGGCCGGCGAGGCGGCGGCCATCGGCGCAGCGCCAAGCCGCGTGTCGTCGTACCTGTCGATCGACACGATCATCGCGGCCTGCCAGCCGACCGGTGCGCAGGCGGTGCATCCGGGTTAGGGATTCCTGTCCGTGCGGCGATGCGCGACAAGATCGCGTCGAAGAAGCTGGCCGGCGCGGTCAAGGTCAACGCCATCCCGGGGCACAACGCGGCGATCGAGACCGCCAATCGAGCGGTCCAGCGGTAGGTCGCCCTCAGCCGCCGGACGCCTCGCCCAGCCGGGCGTTCTGCGGAAACAGGGCCCGGCGGGCTTCGTCGTCGAACTCGGCCTTGAACGCATGGCGCTTGGCGAGCGCCTCGGTGCGCTGCGCCGCCGGCCGCGCACTGATCTCGTCGAGCAGGCGCTTGACGTGCGGCAGCTTCGCCCACGCGTCGGCGTCGAGCACCCGCGGCACGGCACGCGCCCAGCCCCAGACGGCCATGTCGACCAGGGTGTAGGTATCGCCCAGCATGTAGCGGTGCGACGCCAGCCGCTCGTCGACGATCTGCCAGTGCCGCCAGGCCTCGAAGTCGTAGCGGTTCACCGCATAGACCTTGGGCTCCGGCGCAAAGTGCTTGAAGTGCACCGACTGCCCGGAATACGGGCCGATTCCGGTGGCCACGAACATCAGCCACGAGTACATCGCCGCGCGCGCAGCCGGCGTGGGCTCGGGCAGGAACTGTCCGGTCTTCTCGGCCAGGTACAGCAGGATCGCATTGCTGTCGAACACCACGGCATCGCCGTCGACCAGCGCCGGCGTCTTCGCGTTCGGGTTGATCGCCAGGAAGGCCGGCGCGTGTTGCTCGCCCTTGCGGGTGTCGACCGCCACCACCTCGTACGGCAGGCCGGCCTCTTCGAGGAACAGCGCCACCTTGGTGGGGTTGGGCGAGGGGTGGTAGTAGAGCTTGATCATGGGGGGGTGTCTCGGTGGGAAGCAAGGATCTGCAGGGTGAGTGTGCCGAAATCGTCGACGACATGGTCGTAGGCCATGTTGGGATTCGGATCGGGCGGTCCGGCGGGGCCCCACTCGTCGGGCCGGCGCACGAAGGCGGTCCGCATGCCGCTGGCGTGGGCCGCATTGAGGTCGAAGTTGTGGCAGGCCACCATCAGGATCTGCGCCGGCGCCAGCCCGAGCCAGCGTGCCGCCGTGAAGTAGGCCTCGGGGTGGGGCTTGTAGGTGCCGATCATCTCGCACGACACGATGGCGTCCCAGCCGATGCCGTTGCGCCGCGAT
>JBDSZM010000045.1:0-2746 GCA_039925165.1 Burkholderiaceae bacterium | reverse complement strand
TGCTGCGGCTAGAGAACGCGGTCTGCACGCCGCACATCGGTTATGTCGAGCTCGACAGCTACGAGCGCTACTTCCAGGCCGCGTTCGACAACGTCGTGGCCTTCATCTCCGGCAGCCCGACGAACATCGTCAACCCCGAGGCCTTGCGGGTTCTTCGGTGACGGCGCCGACCCCGCCCGCGCCCTCCGCGCCGGCCGGCCGCGGCGCTGGCGGCGCGGTGGCCACGACCCGCTGGGCGCTGCTGTTCGGCAACTTCGTGATCGGCTGCGGCGTGATGTCGGTCGCCGGTGCGCTGAACGACTTGAGCCGCTCGCTCGAGGTGTCGGTCGCGGCGGCCGGACAGCTCATCACCATCGGTGCCGCCGTGATGTGCTTCGGCGCACCGCTGGCCGCCGGCTGGGTCTCGGGCTACGACCGACGCCGGCTGCTCGCCTGGGCCCTCGTCTGGTACGGCGTCGGCCATGCGGCGAGCGCGCTGATGCCGAGCTACGCGGCGCTCTGGCCGGTGCGTGGCGCGACCCTGCTCGCGGCCGCCGTTTTCACCCCGCAGGCTGCCGCGGCCATGGGTGTGTTGGCCACACCCGCGCAGCGCGGCCAGGCCATCACCTTCGTCTTCCTCGGCTGGTCGGTCGCCTCGGTGTTCGGCTTGCCGCTGTCGGCGTGGATCAGCGCGACCTACGGCTGGCAGGCTGTCTTCCATGCGATCGCGCTGCTGTCGTTCGGCGCCGCGGCCTGGGTCTACGCCGTCATGCCCGATGCGGTCCGGCCGGCCGCGCTGTCGCTGCGCGACTGGCGGCGCCTGCTCGGCCATCCGGTGCTGATGCCGATGGTGCTGGTCACGGCGCTGCTCAGCGCCGGGCAGTTCACCCTGTTCTCGTACCTCGCGCCGTATTACCGCGAGCATCTCGGCGCGACGCCGGGCGAGATCACGCTGCTGTTCGCCTGGTTCGGCATCTTCGGGCTGATCGGCAATGTGGTGGTGGTGCGCCACATCGGCCGCATCGGCCCCGAGCGCGCGGTGCTGGGCGCCGGCTCGGCGATCCTGCTGTCGTTGCTGGCGTGGCCGTGGGCAGGCAGCTTCGTCGCGATGGCGATCGTGCTCGTGCCCTGGGCGCTGGGTTGCTTCTCGACCAACTCCGGCCAGCAGGCGCGGCTCGGATCCGCCGCGCCCAGCCTCACGCCGGCGCTGATGGCCCTCAACACCTCGGCCATGTACCTCGGGCAGGCCGCCGGCGCCGCCGGAGGGGGTGCCGTCATCGGCCGCCAGGGCTATGCGGGGCTGCACTGGCTCGGCGTGGCGTGGGTGGTGGCGGGGCTCGCACTCAGCGTCTGGGTCGCGCGCCAGTCGAGGGCGCAGCGCACCGACACCTGCACCCCGGTGCAGACGCCATGACCGCACCCGACCCGACGCCGCCGCCTCCCGAGAGCGATCCGCGGCGCGCGCCCACCCCGGCCACGAGCACTTCGCTCGCCGCCGCCGACATTGACAAGGGCATGGCCGTCGACAGCGAGACCGCGCCGAACGCGCCACGCAACCTGCGCGAGCTGTTCTGGGCCTTCAACGCGCTCGCCTTGCAGGGCTTCGGCGGCGTGCTCGCGGTGGCCCAGCAAGGCCTGGTCGACCAGCGCGGCTGGCTCACGCCGGCCCAGTTCCTCGAGGTCCTGTCGGTCAGCCAGGTGCTGCCCGGGCCGAACATCGTCAACCTCGGGCTGATCGTCGGCGACCGCTTCTTCGGCCTGCGCGGCGCCTTCACCGCGATGGCCGGGATGCTGGTGGTGCCGCTCGCGCTGGTGCTGACCCTGACCGCGCTGTACGCGGAGTTCTCGCACCATCCAATGGTCGCCGGGGCGCTGCGCGGCATGGGTGCGGTCGCCGCCGGGCTGGTGCTGGCGACCGCCATCAAGCTGTCGGCCGGCCTGCGCCGCAACCCGATGGGCCAGGCCACCTGCGCCGGCTTCATCGCCGCCACCACCTTCGTCATCGGCGGCCTGCGCTGGCCGCTCGCCGGGGTGCTGCTCGGCTTCGGCTCGCTCGCGATCGCGGTCGCCTGGCGGCGCTTGCGATGAGCGGGTCTGCCAACGCGCCGGACGGGTTCGCGCAGCGCTTCGAACGGCCGCGCGGCTGCGGCGCGCACAACGCCGGCGACGTGACGCTGGCGACGGGAGCGCCTGCCCGATGACCGTGAACGCGCTCGGGGCGGCCGACTTGCTCGCGCTGTTCGGTCACTTCCTCGCACTGAGCCTGCTCGCGGTCGGGGGTGCGATCGCAGCCGCGCCGGATATGCACCGCTACCTCGTCGACCAGCAGCACTGGCTGACCGACAGCGAGTTCAGCGCCTCGGTCGCGATCGCCCAGGCGGCGCCGGGGCCGAACGTGCTGTTCGTCGCGGCGCTCGGCTGGAACGTCGCCGGGCCGATCGGTGCGATCGCGACCATGGTGGGCATCCTGCTGCCCTCGACGGTGCTGTCGCTGTGGGCCACCCGCTGGGGCTCGGCGCGGCGTGACACGCGCGGGGTGCGCGCCTTCACGACCGGCCTCGCGCCGCTCACCATCGGCCTGCTGACCGCCACCGGCTGGATCCTGGCCGAACCTTATGTGCGCAACCCCGCGCATCGGATCGGCGCGCTGGCGCTGATCGCGGTCACGATCGTCGCAATCCTGCGCACCCGCATCGGGCCAATGTGGCTGATCGCGCTGGGCGCAGGGGTCGGGGTGCTGGGCTGGGCCTGACGCGCACGCAGCACG
>JBDSZM010000044.1:0-3779 GCA_039925165.1 Burkholderiaceae bacterium | reverse complement strand
CCGCCCGAAGGCGTGGGCGAACCCGGCACCCCGCCGATCGCGCCGGCGGTGGCGAATGCGCTGTTCGCACTGACCGGGCAGCGTTTGCGCAGCCTGCCCTTGCGCGTCGCCTGATCCGCACGCGCCGACCCGACCTTCGAGGAACCGCCATGCCCACCCTGCTCGTGAACGGCCGAGCGCGCGAGGTCGCCGCCGCCGGCGACACGCCGCTGCTCTGGGTGCTGCGCGCCGAACTGCAGCTCACCGGCACCAAGTACGGCTGTGGCATGGCGCTGTGCGGCGCCTGCACCGTGCACCTCGACGGCGAGCCGGTGCGCGCCTGCGTCATGCCGCTGGCCGCGGTCGCCGGCCGCACCGTAACGACGATCGAAGGACTCGCAGGGCCGCAGGCCGAGGCCCTGCGCGCGGCCTGGTCCGCGATCGACGTGGTGCAGTGCGGCTACTGCCAGAGCGGCCAGCTGATGTCGGCCTGCGCGCTGCTGACGAAGATTGCCGCGCCGTCCGATGCCGACATCGATGTCGCGATGGCCGGCAACCTGTGTCGCTGCGGCACCTATCCACGCATCCGCGCCGCGATCCACCGGGCCGCGGGCCGGGCCGATCCGGCATGACGCGGCTGCGCTTCATCCATGTGCTGACCGCGGTGACGCTGGCCGGCGGCGCAGCCGCCCAGCCGTCGCCGCCTGCATCGGCGGGTGCGGCCGCATCGTCCGCCGGCTGGCCCGAGATCGCCCAGGTGCTGCGCCATCCGCGCTGCATGAACTGCCACCCGGTGGGGGAGTTTCCGCGCCAGGGCGACGACCGCCACCGTCACCAGCAACTCGTGATGCGCGGGCCCGACAACCGCGGCGCCGTCACCCTGCAATGCGCGGCCTGTCACCAGACCGTGAACGTGGCCGACGGTCGGGTGCCGGGTGCCCCGAACTGGCACCTGGCGCCGCTGTCGATGGGCTGGGAAGGGCTCGACGACCGCCGGCTGTGCGAGGCATTGAAGGACCCGCAGCGCAACGGCGAGCGCGACCTGCACGCGCTGTCCGCGCACATGACCGGCGACGCGTTGGTGCAGTGGGCCTGGCGCCCCGGCGCCAGGGTGCCGCCGAGCCTCGGACAGGCGGACTTCCACGCGGCAGTGCGGCGCTGGGTCGCCGCCGGTGGGCCGTGTCCGGGCTGAGCGCCGGAGCGTCTTGCGTTCACGCCCGCTCGTCACCCCCAGGAGCGCCGGATCGTCGCTTCCGAATGCCCGCCATTGCCCGAGTGCAGGCGGTGCTTTGCGCCGGCATCGGGTGCCTTGGAGTGCCGCTCGGGTCCGCCCGAAGAACGCTCAGGCTCGAGCGGCACGGTCGCCGATCTCCAGCGGCCGCGCGGCGCGGCAGCGATCACTCGGTGGTGCTGACCCTCAGCACCTTGCCGCTGCGATTGTCGAATTCGCAGCGGTAGTTGAAGGCGACCGCGTTCATGCCCGGGGCGCGGGTCACCGCTCCGCGGCCGTCGAGCGCGGTCCGGGCCGCGCCGGCCGGGCTGAGGCGGCGGGTGTCGGAGCCGAAGCGGATCGCATCGACGCGTGGATGCTTGTCTTTCAGCGCCGCGGCGGTCGCGGCCTCGCACGCTTCGGGCGACAGTCGTGCCAGGTCGGCGGTCGTGGTCACCGCCGGCGCCTCGGGCGCGCCCTTGTCGCTGAACATCACGCCGCTGGTGGCGCCGCTCGACGCGTCGTAGGCGCAGGTGTAGGTGAAGGGCACGCTCGCACCCGCCGCGCCGCCGTAGCGACCCTCGCCCTTCACGCCGGTGGCCTCGCCAGGGGTGGTCGACAGCGCCCGCTGGCTGCCGACGAAACGGATCTCGCGCGCCGCCCGGCCACGCGCTTCGGTGACCGCCTGCGCGACCGCGGTCTCGCAGGCATCACCGGCGATGTCGCGGGCGTCGCGCCCGGCCGCCTGCGTTGCGCCGGCGACGCTCACGCACCAGGCGGTGGCGACGGTGAGATAACGGTATGTGGACATGGCGTGCACCTCCAGTAGGGCGGCGATGCGTCATGGTGGCGCGCCGCCGCGCTGCGTGCAACTCCCCGCTCGCGGGTGTGTATCGCGCCGGCCTGCGTTGCCGACGCTCAGGGACGAGCGAGCGGGTCGGCCTGGACGCGCCGCAGCAGCGCCTGGGCCTGCGGCTGCCAGGCCGCATCGTCGATTGCGGCGGCGGCCTGCGCGGCGCTCAGAGCGGCCTCGGCCTGCCCCAGGTCGAGCAGGGTCTCGCCGAGGTTGATCCACGCTGCGGCGCTGCGGTGGCTCTCGGCGGCGCGACGGAAGACATCGGCCGCGGCGCTGCGGTCGCCGGCCGCGTACAAGCTGTTGCCGAGACCCATCGCGAGGCTCAGGTTGCCGGGCCAGCGGGCCAGCGCGCTGCGATACGCGACCGCCGCCCGGGTCGGCGCGGCGACGCGCTCGTAGCCGACGCTGGCCTCGACGACCGCGGCTTCGTCGGCCTCGTGCGGCAGGCGGTCGGGCGGCAGCGCGACGAAAGCCCACGATCCGGCCCGGACCCAGGTGTGCTCGAAAGTGCGCATCGGCAGGTTCTCGCGCCGGGTCGTGCCGGAGCGCAGGATCACGTCGCCGGCCGCCACGTCGTAGCCGACCACCACCGCGTAGTGCCAGGCCGGATACCACGACAGCCCGAGGTTCTGCAGCACCACCACCGGATGCCCGGCGCGGACCTCGCGCAGCACGGCGTCGAGCCGGCGTGGCAAGCGCGTCGCAACCGCACCCTGGCGGCGCGCGCCCGCGATCATCTCGATCTGCAGGCTGCCGGTGCGTGCCGGCAGGAACACCGCGGCGCCGAGTTCCTCGGGCGATGCCGGCAGGCCGGCGGCGCCGAGTGCGGTGGCGAGCGCGGCGGGTCCGCACTCGTAGGCCGTCTGCGGGAAAAACGGGGTGGCGTCGAGTTCGACCGCCGCCGCCAGGTCCGGCGGCGGCGCGGCCTGCAGCGACCGGGTCTGCAGCGCCGCGCATCCGCCCAGGACGACGGCCAGCGCGAGCGCGCCGCAGACCCGGGCCGCAGCCCGGGTCCGGGCGTGCATCGACGGGCTCAGCGGATCGAGCGCGTGAACGGGAAGATCTTGGTGAAGCCGAGGATGTCGGTGATCAGCAGCACGATGAAGATCGTGAGGATCACGCCGATCGCGTCGGCGGCGCCGGCGGGTGCGGTGTCGAGCGTCTGGGACACCTGTGCCACCTCGTCGTCGGTCAGGGCGGCGACCCGCGCGCGCGCCTGGTCCACGCTCACGCCACGCGCCTGCAGGCCTTCGGCCACGTCGGCCCGCTCGAGCACGCTGTTGACGTGGTCGCGCTGCGCGGTCGGGCTGATGACGCCCTGGCTCGCGGCCACTTGTTCGGTGGTGACGAGGGTGGCCTGGGCCGATTGCACGAAGCCGGTGAGGCTGATGCACGAAGCCAGCAGACAGGCGGTCCAGCGGGAGGTACGTTTCATCGGTGATTCCTTGAATGAGGTAAGTCGGCCTTGCGGTCCACGCCCGAAGAGGCGCTGCCCATCGTAACGCGGCTCCGCACCGAAAGTGAGCACACGACGTGCCCGACGCCGCAATCCCGGTGCATGTCGCTGCTCGGCGTGCGCGGCCGAGTCGGCGGGGCTGCCTGCTAACCTCGACCCATGTCCCTATCCCGCGAGGGCGCGCCGCCCGAGGCGCGCCGCATGACGCCCGCGCTGGTCGTCACCACGCTCACGCTGCTGCTGGGCATCCAGCCTGTCACCACCGACCTGTACCTGCC